>NZ_AVOF01000154.1:0-7490 GCF_000465935.2 Pseudomonas sp. EGD-AK9 | reverse complement strand
CTGCTGCCGCGCCTGGCGCGGCTGGCGCACCTGCTGCTGAGCCTGAGCCAGACCGGCCGACTGCGCTGGTACGCCGCCTCGCTGGCGGGCGGCGCGGTGCTGCTGCTGGGAGCCCTGGCATGGACTTAAGGATCGGTTGCCGTTTCGTTCGTGAGCCGCGTTGCTGCGCCAAATGGCGCCAGGTTAGGCGCAGGACGCCGGTAATGGCCATTCCCTTGCCAAGTCCTGCAACAACAGCTGGCGCCATTTGCCGCGCAACCCTACGGGCCGGGCCGGTTTTTCCGCGGTGCGTTGTTACTCGACGGCTCATTTGGACGACCAAACTTCGCGTCTCGTGCCTAGCCCCGCGGAAAAACCGGCTCCGGCGCGGCCACGAACGAAACGGCAACCGACCCTAGCATGGAGGCGGCATGATCCTGCCCTGGCTGATCCTTATCCCCTTTATCGGCGGCCTGCTGTGCTGGCTGGGCGAGCAGCGCAGCCAGACCCTGCCGCGCTGGCTGGCGCTGCTGACCATGCTCCTGGTGCTGGCGCTGGGCCTGCTGCTCTGGGCCCAGGGCGACTTCCAGCTGGCGCCGATGCCGGGCCGCGATCCGGTCTGGGAGCTGGAATTCAAGCAGCCGTGGATTCCCCGCCTGGGCATCAACATCCACCTGGTGCTGGACGGCCTGTCGCTGCTGATGATCCTGCTCACCGGCCTGCTCGGGGTGCTCTCGGTACTCTGCTCCTGGCGCGAGATCCAGGCGCGGGTGGGTTTCTTCCACCTCAACCTGATGTGGATTCTCGGCGGGGTGATCGGCGTGTTCCTCGCCCTCGACCTGTTCCTGTTCTTCTTCTTCTGGGAAATGATGCTGGTGCCGATGTACTTCCTCATCGCCCTGTGGGGGCACAGCGCGGCGGACGGCAGCAGCTCGCGGATCAATGCGGCGACCAAGTTCTTCATCTACACCCAGGCCAGCGGCCTGATCATGCTGGTGGCCATCCTCGGCCTGGTGCTCAGCCACTTCAATGCCAGCGGCGTGCTCACCTTCGACTACGCCCTGCTGCTGCGCGCCGAGCTCGCGCCCGGCCTGGAATACCTGCTGATGCTGGGTTTCTTCGTCGCCTTCGCGGTCAAGCTGCCGGTGGTGCCGCTGCACTCCTGGCTGCCCGACGCCCACGCCCAGGCGCCGACCGCCGGCTCGGTGGACCTGGCCGGCATCCTGCTGAAGACCGCCGCCTACGGCCTGCTGCGCTTCGCCGTGCCGCTGTTTCCCAACGCCTCGGCCGAATTCGCCCCCATCGCCATGGGCCTCGGCCTGCTCGGCATCGTCTACGGCGCGCTGCTGGCCTTCGCCCAGAGCGACATCAAGCGGCTGATCGCCTACACCAGCGTCTCGCACATGGGCTTTATCCTGATCGGCATCTACAGCGGCCACCCCCTGGCGCTCCAGGGCGTGGTGGTCCAGATGCTCGCCCACGGCCTGTCGGCGGCGGCGCTGTTCATACTCTGCGGCCAGCTCTACGAGCGCCTGCACACCCGCGAGCTGGGGCAGATGGGCGGGCTGTGGAGCCGCATGCACTACCTGCCGGGGATCACCCTGTTCTTCGCCGCCGCCAGCCTGGGCATGCCCGGCACCGGCAACTTCGTCGGCGAATTCCTGATCCTGCTCGGCGCGTTCAAGGACTGGCCCTGGTTCACCGTCGTCGCCGCCAGCGGCCTGGTGCTGGCCTCGGTCTATGCCCTGATCATGATGCAGCGCGCCTTCTACGGGCCGGCTAAGAGCGAGGCGGCGCTGCAGGCGCTGGACGGCCGCGAGCTGGCCATGCTGCTCGGCCTGGTGGCGCTGCTGCTGTGGCTCGGGCTGTTCCCCCAGGCGGTGCTGGACACCTCGGCGGCCAGCATGCAGGGCGTGCAGCAGTGGCTGAGCGCGGCCTTCGCCCAACTGACGGTCGCGAGGTAGCCGGCCATGGATCTACGCCTCGAGCACTTCATCGCCCTGCTGCCGCTGCTGGTCTGCGCCGCCACCGCCATCGCGGTGATGCTCGGCATCGCCTGGCGCCGCAGCCATCGGCAGAGCTTTCTGCTCAGCGTGATCGGCCTCAACCTGGCGCTGCTGGCCCTGCTGCCGGCGCTGCAGGTGATGCCGCTGGAGGTCACCCCGCTGCTGCGCATCGACAGCTTCGCCGCCTTCTACATGGCGCTGATCCTGGTGGCCACCCTGGCCTGCGTGACCCTGGCCCACGCCTACCTCGGCGAGGGCCGCGGCAAGGGCTACCCGGGCAACCGCGAGGAGCTCTACCTGCTGATGCTGCTCAGCGCCTGCGGCGGCCTGGTACTGGTCAGCGCGCAGCACCTGGCCGGGCTGTTCATCGGCCTGGAGCTGCTCTCGGTGCCGACCTACGCCCTGGTCGCCTACGCCTTCTTCAACCGCCGCTCGCTGGAGGCCGGGATCAAGTACATGATCCTCTCCGCTGCCGGCAGCGCCTTCCTGCTGATGGGCATGGCCCTGCTCTACGCCGAATCCGGCAGCCTGGCCTTCGCCGCCATCGGCGCCAGCCTCGGCACCCCCGGCCTGCTGGCGCAGTCGGCGCTGGGCCTGATGCTGGTGGGCCTGGCCTTCAAGCTGTCGCTGGTGCCCTTCCACCTGTGGACGCCGGACGTCTACGAAGGCGCGCCGGCGCCGGTCGCCGCCTTCCTCGCCACCGCCAGCAAGGTGGCGGTGTTCGCCGCCCTGCTGCGCCTGTTCCAGCTGGCGCCGGTGGCCGCCGCGCCGGCCCTGCACGAGCTGCTCGCGGCCCTGGCGGTGGCCTCGATCCTGGTGGGCAACCTGCTGGCGCTGCTGCAGAACAACCTCAAGCGCCTGCTCGGCTATTCCTCCATCGCCCACTTCGGCTACCTGCTGGTGGCCCTGGTGGCCAGCCGCGGCCTGGCCCTGGAAGCCGCCGCGGTGTACCTGGTGACCTACGTGCTGACCACCCTCGGCGCCTTCGGCGTGATCAGCCTGATGTCCACCCCCTACAGCGGTCGCGACGCCGACGCCCTGTACGAGTACCGCGGGCTGTTCTGGCGCCGCCCGTACCTGACCGCGGTGCTCACCGTGATGATGCTGTCGCTGGCCGGGATTCCGCTCACCGCCGGCTTCATCGGCAAGTTCTACCTGATCGCCGTGGGCGTCGAGGCGCGCCTGTGGTGGCTGCTCGGCGCCCTGGTGCTGGGCAGCGCCATCGGCCTGTTCTACTACCTGCGGGTGATGGTCACCCTCTACCTGCGCGAGCCCAATCTGCATCGCCACGACGCGCCCTTCGACTGGGGCCAGCGCGCCGGCGGCATGATGCTGTTGCTGGTGGCACTGCTGGCGTTCGCCATCGGCGTCTATCCGCAGCCCCTGCTGGCCATGCTGCAGGGCGTCGCGCTCGGCTGACACCGGCAAGATTCCGCTAGGCCCGAGCGGGCGTATGGCGGTTTTCCGCCACCCGCTGTGCGCTGCGTCACGGGGCTTTTCCCGTGGTCACGGCGCTGGCGGAAAATCGCCACCCTGGCACAGCCCTTGCCATGCAAGCTACCAGCCTTGACCGCGAACCGGCGCTGCCGAGCTCCGCCGCCCGCGGCCAACGCCACCAACACCGGGCGCCCCGCGCCTCACCACAGATAAGAAGAAAAAGGTAGCAAGATGCTCAACACGATCCGCGCCATGGCCGTCTGCGCCATGGCGCTCAGCTCGCTTGCGGCGCTCAGCGCCCAGGCCGACGAAGCCATCCTGATCAAGTTCTCCCACGTGGTCGCCGACGGCACCCCCAAGGGCCAGGGCGCGTTGCTGTTCAAGCAACTGGTGGAGGAGCGCCTGGCCGGCAAGGTCAGGGTCGAGGTCTACCCCAACTCCAGCCTGTACGGCGACGCCAACGAGCTGGAGGCCCTGCGCAACAACGAGGTGCAGCTGCTGGCGCCCTCGCTGGCCAAGTTCGAGCAGTACACCAAGCAGCTGCAGGTGTTCGACCTGCCCTTCCTGTTCGACGACCTCGACGCGGTCAACCGCTTCCAGAAGCGCGCCAAGGGCCGCCAGCTGCTGCGCTCGATGGAGGATCACAACATCGTCGGCCTGGCCTATTGGCACAACGGCATGAAGCAGCTGTCCGCCACCCGCGCGCTGCAGATGCCCGGCGACGCCAATGGCCTGAGCTTCCGCATCCAGCCCTCGGCGGTGCTCGAGGCGCAGTTCCGCCAGCTCGGTGCAGGCGCGCAGAAGCTGCCGTTCGCCGAAGTGTTCAAGGCGCTGCAGAGCGGCCAGGTGCAGGGCGCGGAAAACCCCTGGTCGAACATCCATAGCCAGAAGCTGCACGAGGTGCAGCCCTTCATCAGCGAGACCAACCACGGCGTGCTGGACTACATGCTGGTGAGCAACTCGCGCTTCTGGTACGGCATTCCGCACCAGATCCGCATGGAACTGGAAGGCATCATCGACGAAGTCACCTACGCGGTGAATCGCCAGGCCGAGGCCGCCAACCAGGCCGATCGCCAGCGCATCCTCGACTCCGGACGCAGCCAGGTGCTCGAACTCAGCGCCGAGCAGCGCCAGGCCTGGCGCGACGCCATGCGCCCGGTGTGGCAGCAGTTCGAAACGGCGATCGGCAGCGATGTGATCAAGGCCGCGCAGACGGTCAACCGCAAGCACCGCGACTAGCCTGGCGGAATCCCGCCAAGGCGCTTCAGGCCGCCGGCAACTGCTCCGGCGGCAGCGGATGACCGAGCAGGTAGCCCTGCAGCGAGTCGCAGCCCAGCTCGGTGAGGAAGGCCTGCTGCTGTCGGGTCTCCACGCCCTCGGCGACGATGCGCAGGTTCAGCGCCTGGCCCAGGGCGACGATGGCCGAGACGATCGCGGCATCGTCGCCGTCGTGCTGCAGATCGCGGACGAAGCCGCGGTCGATCTTCAGCTCGTTGGCCGGCAGGCGCTTGAGGTAGAGCAGGCTGGAATAGCCGGTGCCGAAGTCGTCGATGGCGATGTCCACGCCCATGGCCGATAGCTGCTGGAGAATCGCCAGACTGGCGTTCACATCGTGCATCGCCGTGCTCTCGGTGATCTCCAGGGTCAGGCAGTTGGCCGGCAGCTCATGCCGCGCCAGGGCCTGGCGCACGCTGTCGACCAGCTCGCCGTGGCAGAACTGCAGCGCCGACAGGTTCACCGCCACCCGCCAGTCGCTGCGCCCCTGCTGGTACCACAGGCGCATCTGCCGACAGGCCTCGTCCAGCACCCAGTCACCGATGGCGATGATCAGCCCGGTCTTCTCCGCCAGGCCGATGAAGCGATCCGGCGCCAGCAGCCCCTGCTGCGGATGCTGCCAGCGCAGCAGCGCCTCGGCGCCGATCATGCGCTCGCTGCCGGTGGCGAACTTGGGCTGGTAGTAGAGACGGAACTCGCCGCGCTCCAGCGCCGCACGCAGGTCGTGCAGCAGCTGCAGCTGCTGGCGCGCGTTGGTGTTCATCGAGCGCTCGAAGAAGCTGTAGCCGTTCTTGCCCAGGCCCTTGGCGTGGTACATCGCCGCGTCGGCGTTGATCAGCAGCTCCTGCTGGTCGCTGCCGTCGCCCGGGTAGAGGGCGATGCCGACGCTGGTGGAGACCCGCAACTCGTGCCCCTCGACCAGGAACGGCTGGCTCAGCAGGCTGACCACCTGCCCCGCGAGGTTGGCCGCGTCCTGCGCCTGACGCAGCTCGGCGAGCAGGACGAACTCGTCGCCGCCGATCCGCGCCAGGCTATCCTGGGCGCGCAGATGGGCGCGCAGGCGCTGGGCCACAGCCACCAGCAGCTGGTCGCCGACATGATGGCCGAAGGCATCGTTGACCGGCTTGAAGCCGTCCAGGTCCATGAACAGCAGGGCGAAATGGCCGCCGTTGCGCCCGACCTTGAGCATGCCCTGGCCGATGCGGTCTTCCAGCAGCAGGCGGTTGGGCAGCTTGGTCAGGCCATCGTGCAGGGCCAGCTGGGTCAGCTCGGCGTTGGCCTTGGCCAGCGAGCTGCTGAGCAGCGCGGTACGCGCCTCCAGGCGGGCGTCGAGGATCGAGGTGAGCAGCGCGATGGCCAGCACCGCCAGGGTCACGACCACCACCAGGCTGGCCAGCCAGCCGCTGTCCAGGCCGCTGCCGGCGGCGGCGCAGTAGCTGCCGGCGGGGAAGTTCGCCGCGGCCATGCCGGTGAAGTGCATGCCGACGATGGCGATGCCCATGATCACCGCCGCGCCGCCGCGGGCCAGGCGCACGTAGGGCGTGTCGCGGCGCAGGCGGAAGGCGATCGACAAGGCCGCGCCCGAGGCGAGCACGGCGATCAGCAGCGACAGGGCGAAGAGCAGCGGGTCGTAGTCGATCCCCGGCTGCATGCGCAGCGCCGCCATGCCGATGTAGTGCATGGCGCCGATCCCCGCGCCCATGGCCAGTGCGCCCAGGCCCAGGTGCCAGGCCGGCAGCTCGGGCTGGCTGACCAGCCACAGGGCGAAGCCCGAGGCGAGCATGGCGATGGCCAGCGACAGCAGGGTGATGGCGAGGTCGTAACCCAAGGGGATCGGCAGGCTGAAGGCGAGCATGCCGACGAAGTGCATGGACCAGATGCCGATGCCCATGGCCACCGCGCCGCCGGCGATCCACAGCGACTGGGCGATGCCCTTGGCGCTGGCGATGCGTCCGGCCAGATCGAGCGCCGTGTAGGACGCCAGGATGGCCACGCACAGCGACAGCACAACCAGGGATAAATCGTAACTACCGATCAGCATCGAAACTCTCTACAGGCGTTGCGCCGACCGCGGAGCGGCGCGCGCTCCGAATCCCTGATGGCCAGTTGCAAGCATTGACGACAAGAGCGCGAATCTTAGCGGAAAGCCCGTTTCCGGGTCAGGGCAAAAAACACCTGACTAACGAGTCGAGCTGCTGTTCGTCGCCCGCTCGTCGCTTTCATGCAATTGCTCGAGCTGCCAGCCGCCGCCGAGGGCGGCGATCAGCTGCACGCTGGCGGTCAGCCGGCTGCCGAGCAGGGTCAGGCTGGAACGCTCGTTGCTCAGCGCGGTGGCCTGCACGTTGACCACGCTGTTGAAGTCCAGGGTGCCGGCGCGGTACTGGTTTTCGATCAGGCGCAGCGACTCGCGCGCGGCGTCCAGCGCCTGCTGCTGCACCTCGCTCTCCTGCTCCAGCACGCGCAGCTGCACCAGCTGATCCTCGACCTCGCGAAAGCTGTCGAGCACGGCCTGGCGGTACTGCGCCACGGTCTGGTCGTAGACCGCCTCGGTGCGCTCCAGCTCGGCGCGGCGGGCGCCGCCGTCGAACAGGCTCAACGCCAGTTGCGGGCCGAGCGACCAGAAACGGTTGGGCACCTCGATCCAGTCGGCGAAGCTGCTGCCGCGGTAGCCGCCACTGGCCGAGATCGTCAGATCGGGGAACCAGGCGGCCTCGGCCACGCCGATCTGCGCGTTGGCGGCCATCACCCGGCGCTCGGCGGCTGCCACGTCGGGGCGCCGTTCGAGCAGCTGCG
>NZ_AVOF01000153.1:0-7508 GCF_000465935.2 Pseudomonas sp. EGD-AK9 | reverse complement strand
AGTGGACCGGGCTGACCCCCGGCGAATACCGCGCGCGCCACGGCAGCGGCCCCGCCACCTGAGCCCGAGCCCTGCATCAGCCCCTTCGCCGCCATGGCCGCGCGCCGGGTCGAACTGGCTGCGGGTCGCCCGGCTTCTCGGCGTCGAATCGGCCCGCAACGACCTCGGCGCATCAGCCGCGTCGATGATGACTATGCCCCTGCACGGCGTGCGCCGCCCGGACTCAAGGGGTTAGAGTGGCCGGCCACGCAACGAGGAGCCCCTCATGAGCCGACTGGCCTCGATCAAGCTGTCCACCCTCGACCTGGCGCCGATCCGCGACGACGGCGACGCCGCCCAGGCCCTGCACAACTCGCTGGCGCTGGCGCGGCACGTGGAAAGCCTCGGCTTCCAGCGTTTCTGGGTCGCCGAACACCACAACATGGACGGCATCGCCAGCTCCGCCACCGCCGTGCTGCTCGGCTACCTGGCCGCCGGCACCTCGCGCATCCGCCTCGGCGCCGGCGGGGTGATGCTGCCCAACCACGCGCCGCTGGTGATCGCCGAGCAGTTCGGCACCCTCGCCACGCTCTATCCCGGGCGCATCGACCTGGGCCTGGGCCGCGCGCCCGGCGCCGACCAGTACACCGCCCATGCCCTGCGCCGCAGCCGCGACGGCAGCGCCGAGGATTTCCCCGGCGACGTCGAGGAGCTGCAGGCCTACCTCGGCCCGCGCACCCCGGCTCAACGGGTGATCGCCATGCCCGGCGCCGGCACCCAGGTGCCGATCTGGCTGCTCGGTTCCAGCCTGTTCAGCGCGCAGCTGGCGGGGATGAAGGGGCTGCCCTATGCCTTCGCCTCGCACTTCGCGCCGCGCTACCTGCACGAGGCGCTGCGCATCTACCGCAACCACTTCAGACCTTCCGAGGTGCTGGACAAACCCTATGTGATGCTTGGCGTGCCGCTGCTGGCGGCCGACAGCGACGAGCAGGCGCAGTACCTGGCCACCTCGGCGTTCCAGCGCATCCTCGCCCTGCTGCGCGGGCAGAGCCTGGTGCAACGGCCGCCGGTGGCGAGCATGGAAGGGCTGTGGCTGCCGCACGAGCGCCAGGGGGTCAGCGAGTTCTTCGGCCTGGCCGCCATCGGCGGACCGCAGACCGTGCGCAGCCGCCTGGAGCAGCTGCTGGAGCAGACCGAGGCGGACGAGCTGATCTTCACCTGCGACATGTACGACTTCGCCGACCGCCTGCACGCCTTCGACATCCTCGCCGAACTGCAGCGCGGCTGAACCAGCCGGCGGACAAGCTGCGGGTTGTCCAGCCTGCTGCTCGGACGAGGTGGGGACGCTGCCGCCTCAGCTAGATCGCGGTGCCGCAGCGCATCACCTTGCCGCGCGCCAGCACGTTGCGCTGCTCGTCGTAGAGCCAGGCCTGGGCGGTCATCGCCATTGAGCGGGCCTCCACCCGGTAGCGCTGGCCGGCGGCGAACTGGTCGTAGCGCAGGCGCAGTTCGCAGGTCAGCAGCAAGGGTTCGCTGTTGAAGCCCATGCCGCCGCGGCTGGCCTCGAACTGCAGGCGCACCAGCAGTTCGTGGGCACCGGGGCCGACCTGGAAGTAGCGACCGTCCGGCCAGCGCTTGCGGTCCAGGCGGTCGGCCATCAGCAGGTCGCCGGCCGGCGCGTAGAGATCGACCCAGGCCTGTTGCGGGTCGGGTTTCGGCAGGGGTGAAGCGCAGGCACCGAGCAGCAGCGCGGCGGCGATAAGCAGGGCACGCATGGCGACCTCCAGTCTGTGGCGCGAAACCCTAGCCTACGCCCATTCGGCGCTGGAGGCAGCTGCGCCGATGGGGTAGCGTGGCGCCATGCCCATCGCCCGCCTCCACCTGCTGCGTCGCCTTAGCGCTCCCCTGCTCGCTCTGCTGCTGGGCGGTTGCTCGACCCTGGACTACTACGCCCACCTCGGCCAGGGTCAGTGGCAGCTGCTGCAGGCACGCCAGCCGGTCGCGCGCCTGCTCGCCGATCCCGCCACCGAGCCGCAGCTGGCGCGGCGCCTGGCCCTGGCGCAGCAGGCACGCGACTTCGCCAGCAGCCAGCTGGGCCTGCCGGACAACCGCAGCTACCGCCTGTACGCCGACCTCGGCCGGCCCTTCGTGGTATGGAACCTCTTCGCCACGCCGGAGTTTTCCCTGGAGCCCGAGCTGCACTGCTTCCCCGTCGCCGGCTGCGTCGCCTACCGCGGCTATTACCAGCTGGGCCGGGCCCGCGGCGGCGCCGCGCTGCTGCGTCAGCAGGGCCTGGACACCCATATCGGCGGGGTGGAGGCCTATTCCACCCTCGGCTGGTTCGACGACCCGCTGCTCAACACCATGCTGCGCTGGAACGACCAGCGCCTGGTGGCGGTGATCTTCCACGAGCTGGCGCACCAGCAGTACTACCTGGCCGGCGACACCGCGTTCAACGAGTCCTTCGCCACCTTCGTCGAGCGCGAAGGCCTGCGCCAGTGGCACGCCAGCCGCGGCGAAGCGCACGCGGACGACGGCGAGCGCCAGCGCCAGCAGTTCGTCGACCTGGTGCTGGCCAGCCGCGAGCGCCTGCAGCGGCTGTACGCCAGCGAACTGGACGCGGCGGCGATGCGCGCCGCCAAGCAGGCCGAGTTCGAGCGCCTGCGCCGCGACTACCGCGCCCTGCGCCAGCGCGAATGGGGCGGCAACGGCCGCTTCGATGCCTGGATCGAAAGCCCGCTGAACAACGCCAAGCTGCTGCCGTTCGGCCTCTACGACCAGTGGGTGCCGGCCTTCGCCGCGCTGTTCGCCCAGCACGCAGGCGACTGGGCGGCCTTCTACCGGGCGGTGGCCGCCCTTGGTCGGCTACCGCAGGCAGAGCGTCGCGCGGCATTGGACAGGCTGCAGGCCGGCGGCTAGAACTGCCCTGCCCAAACGCCGGTCCAATCCGGCAGGACTCGCTCGACACCGGAGGTAAGCGATGCAACGCCTGATACCCACCCTGGCCCTGATGCTGCTCGCCGCCGGCGCGCAGGCCGCGCCCAAGCCCTGTGAAGAACTCAAGGAAGAAATCGAAGTGAAGATCCAGGCCGCCGGCGTACCCAGCTACACCCTGGAAATCGTCGCCAACGACGAGGTCACGGACCAGAGCATGGTGGTCGGCAGCTGCGACGGCGGCAGCAAGAAGATCATCTACCAGAAGAACGGCTGATACCCCCCCCCTCAGCTGGCCAGCTCAGCTCTTGCAGGCGCGAGCTGGCTCGCGAAGCTCTCGCCTGGGCAGCATTCGCGAGCAGCGCTCGCTGCTACAGCCTCTCAGCAGATGAATGCCCGGTGCAGCTCCTCCAGCGTCGCGAAGTGATAGGTCGGCGCCTCGCCGAGCAGCTCCTCGCGACTGCCGAAGCCGTAGCCCACCGCCGCCGCATCCAGGCCGTTGCGCCGCGCGCCGATCAGGTCGTGCTTGCGGTCGCCGATCATCAGCGCCGTCTGCGGCGCCAGCCCCTCGCATTCCAGCAGATGCGCCAGCAGCGCCACCTTGTCGGTGCGCGTGCCGTCCAGCTCGCTGCCGTAGATGCGCTTGAAGTGCCCGGCGAAACCGAAGTGACGGGCGATCTCCTCGGCGAACACCGTCGGCTTGCTGGTGGCGATATACAGGTTGCGGCCCTGCCCCGCCAGCTCGCCGAGCAGCGCCGGCACGCCGTCGAACAGGCGGTTCTCGTACAGCCCGGTGACCTTGAAACGCTCGCGGTAGTGATTGACCGCCTGCCAGGCCGTAGCCTCGTCCAGCGCGTAGCTGGCCATGAAGCACTGCAGCAGCGGCGGGCCGATGAAGTGCTCCAGCGCCGCCAGGTCCGGCTCGTCGATGCCCAGCTTGGCCAGGGCGTACTGCACCGAACGGGTGATGCCCTCGCGCGGGTCGGTGAGGGTGCCGTCGAGGTCGAAGAGGATGGTCTGGTAATGCATCAGCCGTCATACCCCTCGACCAGATGCAGGTCCTTCAGGCGCACGTAGTTGGCTGCGCTGTAGGCGAAGTAGCTGCGTTCCTGCTCGGTCAGCGCCCGGGCCTGTTTTACCGGGCTGCCGACGTAGAGGTAGCCGCTTTCCAGGCGCTTGCCCGGCGGCACCAGGCTGCCGGCGCCGATCACCACCTCGTCCTCGACCACCACGCCGTCCATGACGATGCTGCCCATGCCGACCAGGATGCGGTTGCCCAGGGTGCAGCCGTGCAGGGTGACGTTATGCCCGACCGTCACCTCGTCGCCGATGATCAGCGGATAGCCGGCCGGGTTGAACGGCCCGGCGTGGGTGATGTGCAGCACGCTGCCGTCCTGCACGCTGGTGCGCGCACCGATGCGGATGCTGTGCATGTCGCCGCGCACCACCACCATCGGCCACACCGAGCTGTCGCTGCCGATTTCCACATCGCCCAGCACCACGGCGCTGGCGTCGACGAACACCCGCTCGCCGAGCTGCGGGCTGAACTGTTGGTAGCTGCGAATCGCCACGATAGAAATCTCCTGGGCTGCGGGAAAGCTTGATTGTAATTAAGATGGCCCCCATGTCGGTTGTTATCGACCCTGGATTGTTTATCGCGTCCCGGGGTCGCAACCCTGGAATCCATTCGCCACAGGTGCCTCGTCGTGACCGCGAACAACCCCCTGCTGCAAGACTTCGACCTGCCGCCCTACTCGCAGATCAAACCCGAGCACGTCGAGCCGGCCATCGACCAGATCCTGGCCGACAGCCGCGCGGCCATCGCCGAACTGCTCCAGCAGCAGGTCGAGCCGAGCTGGGACGGCCTGGTGCTGGCGCTGGACGAGCTGGGCGCGCGCCTGGGCCGCGCCTGGAGCCCGGTCAGCCACCTCAACGCGGTGTGCAACAGCCCGGAGCTGCGCGCCGCCTACGAGGCCTGCCTGCCCAAGCTGTCCGAGTACTGGACCGAGCTGGGCCAGAACAAGCCGCTGTTCCAGGCCTACGACGCGCTGGCGGGCAGCCCCGAGGCCGCCGGCTTCGACGTGGCGCAGAAGACCATCCTCGAGCATGCGCTGCGCGATTTCCGCCTGTCCGGCATCGACCTGCCGGCCGAGCAGCAGAAGCGCTACGGCGAGATCCAGATGCGCCTGTCCGAGCTGACCAGCAAATTCTCCAACCAGCTGCTCGACGCCACCCAGGCCTGGACCAAGCACGTCACCGACGAGGCTGTGCTTGCCGGCCTCACCGATTCGGCCAAGGCGCAGATGCAGCAGGCCGCCGCGGCCAAGGGCCTGGACGGCTGGCTGATCACCCTGGAGTTCCCCAGCTACTTCGCGGTGATCACCTACGCCGACGACCGCGCCCTGCGCGAGGAAATCTACGCCGCCTACTGCACCCGCGCCTCCGACCAGGGGCCGAACGCCGGCCAGCACGACAACGGCCCGCTGATGGCCGAGATCCTCGACCTGCGCCAGGAGCTGGCGCGCCTGCTCGGCTTCGCCCACTACAGCGAGCTGAGCCTGGCCAGCAAGATGGCCGAATCCACCGAGCAGGTGCTGAGCTTCCTGCGCGACCTGGCGGTGCGCAGCAAACCCTTCGCCGCGCAGGACCTGGCCGAGCTCAAGGCCTTCGCCGCCGAGCAGGGCCTGAATGACCTGCAAAGCTGGGACGTCGGCTACTACAGCGAGAAACTGCGCCAGCAGCGCTACAGCATCTCCCAGGAACAGGTGCGCGCCTGGTTCCCGGTGGACAAGGTGCTCACCGGCCTATTCGCCATCGTGCAGAAGCTCTACGGCATCGAGATTCGCGAGCTGAAAGACTTCGACAGCTGGCACCCGGACGTGCGCCTGTTCGAAATCCAGGAGAACGGCCAGCACGTCGGCCGCTTCTTCTTCGACCTCTATGCCCGCGCCAACAAGCGCGGCGGCGCCTGGATGGACGGCGCGCGCGACAAGCGCCGCGCCGCCGACGGCAGCCTGATCAGCCCGGTGGCCAACCTGGTGTGCAACTTCACCCCGCCGATCGGCGGCAAGCCGGCGCTGCTGACCCACGACGAGGTCACCACCCTGTTCCACGAGTTCGGCCATGGCCTGCACCACCTGCTGACCCGCGTCGAGCATGCCGGCGCCTCGGGGATCAATGGGGTCGCCTGGGATGCCGTCGAATTACCTAGCCAGTTCATGGAGAACTGGTGCTGGGAGCCCGAGGGCCTGGCGCTGATCTCCGGCCACCATGAAACCGGCGAGCCGCTGCCGCAGGCCATGCTGGACAAGATGCTGGCGGCGAAGAACTTCCAGTCCGGCCTGATGATGGTGCGCCAGCTGGAGTTCTCCCTGTTTGACTTCGAGCTGCACGCCACCCACGGCGACGGCCGCAGCGTGCTGGAGGTGCTCGAAGCCATCCGTGACGAAGTCTCAGTGCTGCGTCCGCCGGCCTACAACCGCTTCGCCAACGGCTTCGCGCACATCTTCGCCGGCGGCTACGCGGCCGGTTACTACAGCTACAAGTGGGCCGAAGTGCTCAGCGCCGACGCCTTCTCGAAATTCGAGGAAGAGGGCGTGTTCAACGCCGACACCGGCCGCGCCTTCCGCGAGGCCATCCTCGCCCGCGGCGGCTCGCAGGAGCCGATGGTGCTGTTCGTCGACTTCCGCGGCCGCGAGCCCAAGATCGACGCCCTGCTACGCCACCTCGGCCTGAGCCAGGAGGCCGCGTGAAGAAGCGTTTTATCGCCGGCGCCGTGTGCCCGGCCTGCAGCGAGCAGGACAAGATCCAGATGTGGGACGAGGACGGCGTGCCGCACCGCGAATGCGTGGCCTGCGGCTACGCCGACACCCTCGACGCCCGCGGCAACTCGGTGCCCAAGGAGATCCCCACCCGGGTCAACGTCAGCGGCCTGAAGCCCAAGGCCGCCGACCCCAAGGTGCAGGCGGTGCAGTTCTTCCCCAATCCCAAGCTGAAGAAGCCGAGCGAGCCGACTTAGCTCGGGAAGATCCGTAGGATGGGTTAGCGGCACAGAACGCTGATCTTGCAAGCGCCGATAAAGGCAGCGCGCCGCGTAACCCACCAGGCGATAGGCCGTGTTGCACCGATGGTGGGTTACGCCGCAGCAGGCACAGCGGCTTTTTCAGACCCAGTGACAAGCGGCTAACCCACCCTACGAATCGTGGCGATTGATGCAGGCGAACTACCCCCGCCCTCTCCGCTACTCGCGAAAGAACTCCCCCGGCGTCGCGCCGAACTGGCGGCGAAAGGCGGCGATAAAGGCCGATAGCGAGTCGTAGCCGCAGGCCAGCGCCACGTCGGTGACGCGCTCGCCCTGCTCCAGCGGGGTCAGCGCATCGAGCAGGCGCTGACGCTGGCGCCAGGCGCGAAAGCTCAGCCCGGTCTCGCGCAGGAACAGGCGGCTCAGGGTCTTCTCCGACACCCCCAGGCGCTCGCCCCATTCGCCCAGGCCGAGCTGGCGCAGGCGCGCATCCTCCAGCCCCAGGCACACCTCGCGCAGCCGCGCGTCCTGCGGCAGCGGCAGCATCAACGCCACCTCCGGGGCGGCGCGCAGC
>NZ_AVOF01000152.1:0-27760 GCF_000465935.2 Pseudomonas sp. EGD-AK9 | reverse complement strand
GCTGCGCGCGGCCGGCGTGCGCCGTCTGAACGTCAGCCTGGATTCGCTCAAGCGCGAGCGTTTCGCCGCCTTCACCCGGCGCGACAAGCTCGACCAGGTGCTGGCCGGCATCGACGCGGCGCGCGCCGCCGGTTTCGAGCGGATCAAGCTCAACAGCGTGGTGCAGCGCGGGCGCAACGACGACGAGGTGCTCGATCTGGTCGAGTTCGCCATCGCCCGCGGCCTGGACATCAGCTTTATCGAGGAAATGCCGCTGGGCAGCGTGGTCAGTCACAGGCGCGAGCAGACCTTCTGCTCCAGCGACGAGGTGCGCGCGCGTATCGAGCAGCGCCATGCGCTGGTGCGCAGCAGCCAGGTCACCGGCGGGCCGTCGCGTTACTGGCAGGTGGTCGGCAGCGAGACGCGGGTCGGTTTTATCTCCCCGCACAGCCACAACTTCTGCGGCGACTGCAACCGCGTGCGGGTCACCGCCGAGGGCAAGCTGGTGCTCTGCCTCGGCCACGACAACGCGCTGGACCTCAAGCGCCTGCTGCGCGCCCACCCCGGCGACGGCGCGCGCCTGCGCCAGGCGCTGATCGAGGCGCTGCGCCTGAAACCCGAGCGGCACCACTTCGCCAGCGACGAGCAGGTGCAGGTGGTGCGCTTTATGAGCATGACCGGCGGCTGAGCCGCCTGACCGGATTCCCAGAACAACAATAAGGAGGCTTGCAATGAAGCCCGTACCACTGTGTCTGCTGTCTGCCATTCTGCTGACGCCCACTGCCCTGGCGCAAAGCTATGTGGTCGGCGTCGAGGATCTGCCGTTCGCCCCGCACTACAGCCTCGACGCCCAGGGCGACTACCGCGGTTTCGCCCGCGAGGTGCTGGATGCCTTCGCCGCCGACAGCGGTATCAGCCTGAGTTACAAGGCGCTGCCGGTGGAGCAGCTGTTGCCGGCGTTGCAGCGCGGCGAGATCGATTTCAAGTACCCGGACAGCCCGCACTGGGCGCAGGCGCAGAAGGCCGGCATGACCCTGCACTACAGCCAGGCGGTGGTCGATTACGTCGACGGCGTGCTGGTGGCGCCGCAGCGCCAGGGCCAGGCGCTGGAGGGCATCGCTCGCCTGGCCATGGTGCAGGGCTGGACGCCGCGCGGTTACGAGCAGCGCATCGACAGCGGGCAGATCCGCCTGAGCTACAGCGACGATCTGCGCCAGATGATTCGCCAGGCGCTGAAGCAGGACACCGACGGCGCCTATTTCAACGTGGTGGTGGCGACCCATTACCTCGACAACATCCGCGCCCGCCCCGGCGCCCTGGTGTTCGACCCCAAGCTGCCGCACACCCGCGGCAGCTTCCATCTGTCGAGCGCTCGCCAGCCCGAGCTGATCGCGCGCTTCGACCGTTTTCTCGGCGAGCACGCGGCGCAGGTCGCGGCGCTGAAGGACAAGCACCGGGTCGAGGCCAATCTGGACAGCGAGTACATCGGCCTGGAGCAGTGGAAGGTGGACTTTCTCGAACGCCAGAAAGCCAAAGCCGGCGCACGGGCGCCGGCTTCGTCCACCCCGTGAGGAGTCAGGCGGCAGCGCTGGCGCGCTTCACCGCCTGGGCCTGGCCACGCATCAGCCCGTAGTGCAGGGCCGCACCGAGCAGTGCGCCGAAGATCCAGGCGTAGCCGGACAGCTGGCTCAGGCCCGGGGTCCATACCGAGGCGACGGAGAACACCGAGGCCACCGCGAAGGCGATCAGCGCCTTGCGGTTCCAGCCGCCGTCGAAGTAGTAGGCCGAGCCGACCTCGGCGCTGAACAGCTGCTGCAGGTCGAGCTTGCCGCGGCGCACCAGGTAGTAGTCGGCGACGATGATGCCGTACAGCGGCGCCAGCACGGCGCCCAGGGTGTCGACGAAGGCGGCGATGCCGACGTTGCTGATGAAGGCCACCCACAGCGCGCCGATGAAGAAGGCGATGGCCGCGGTGATGAAGCCGCCGGTGCGCGCGCTGATATGCGCCGGCGCCAGGTTGGCCAGGTCGTAGGCCGGCGGGATGAAGTTGGCCACCAGGTTGATGCCCACGGTCGCGGCGAAGAAGGTCAGCGCGGCGATGATGGTCAGGCTCAGGTTGTCCACCCGCGCGACGATGTCGGTGGGGTTGGTCAGCGTCTCGCCGAACACCACCACGGTGCCGGCGGTGATCACCAGGGCGATCAGCGAGAAGAACGCCAGGCTCACCGGCAGGCCGAGGAAGTTGCCGACGGTCATCTGCTTTTCGCTTTTGACGAAGCGGGCGAAGTCGCCGTAGTTGATCACCACCGCGGCGAAGTAGGCAACCATGGTGCCGACCACGGCGAAGAAGGCGGCTACCGGGCCGGCGGCATACTCGCCGCTGCCGTCGAAGATGTTGCCCAGCTCGCCGAGCAGGCTGGGGCCGGCCTGGTACCAGATCATCGCCATCAGCGCGATCATCACCACGTAGACCAGCGGCCCGGCCCAGTTGAGGAACTTGGTGATCCAGTCGATGCCGCGGATGAACAGCGCCACCTGGAACACGCAGACGATCAGGTAGGACAGCCAGCCGATGGCGGTCATGCCGAGGAAGGTGGCCGGCGCCTCTGGCTGCAGCAGCGAGTTGAGCAGCAGCGCCACCGCGGTGGAGGCGAAGTAGGTCTGCACGCCGTACCAGAAGATCGCGACTATGCCGCGGACCAGGGCCGGGAAGTTGGCGCCGCGCACGCCCATGCTGGCACGGGCGAACACCGGGAAGGGAATGCCGTACTTCACGCTCGGCTTGCCGGTCAGCTGCACCAGGCCCATGACGATGAAACCGGCGAGGACGATACCGGCCAGCACCGCCCAGCCGTTGAGCCCGTAGGAGATGAACAGGGTGGCGGCCAGGGTGTAGCCGAACAGGCTCTGGATGTCGTTGGACCAGACGTTGAAGATCTCGAACCAGCCCCATTTGCGTTTCTCCGGGGCGAGCGGGGCGAGGTCCTCGTTGTGCAGCGAGGTATCGATGTGCTTGATGCGGAATTCTTCGGCGTTGGACATGGACAGCTCCCAGTTTTGTTCTTGCGCCGTGGCGGCGTATGAGGAGATTTGTCTGCAGGTTCCGTTCCGTTTTTGTAGACGCTCTTCGGCCGGTCTTGTGTATACAGTCGTTTCGGCAGAATTTCGGTAGGAACCTGATTGCCTTGTACACATAAAATGCGCCGCTGAATATGGCTTTCTGACAAATTGCACACAAAAAAGCTATTTATTGTGTGCAAAAACTTGACCTTCTGGTCAGTTGTATGCTTGCAAGCCATTGATGGAGAAGCCGGATAGGGCAGCTCGATCCTGCACCGATGCGGTGCTGGGCCTGGTTCATGAGCGCTCGGTTGGTGCGGGGGTGAAGCCGGTTTGGTAAAGGCGCTGCTCCGTGCGCCCCTTGCGCTCGGCGCAAAGAAAAAGGGGGAAGGGCACAAGGCCCATCCCCCTTTTTACCCGGCCGCCGTCCCTACCCGACGTCGGCCAAGTGCGGTGTGGCAGCGGTCAGAAGTGGTACTTGACCAGTGCCTGCACGGCGGTCTGGTCGAAGCCGTCGGTGGAACCGTCCACCGGCTTCACGCCGTACTTGTTGTGCCACATGTTCACTTCGGTGCCGACGTAGAGCTGGCGCTCCTTGCCGAACAGGGCCTTGCCGGCGTCCCACTTGACCTGGATCGAGGAGCCCACCGAGGTCTGGGTGCCGGCATCGCTGGACGGCGAGCGCCAGTCGACGAAGCCGTCGACCAAAAAGTCCTGCTGGCCGACGCTGAAGGGGTAGGCGGCGGAGACGGTCAGCTGGGTGGCGTAGCCGTTGCTGTCGCTGTCGGCGAAGAAGGTGTGGTTGTTGATCTTCACCCGGTACAGGTTGGTCTTGAAGAAGGCGAAACCGGGCACGTCCCAGTCCAGGCCGACGCCGTACAGGTAGTTCTCCGGGCCGGGGCCGCCTTCGCCTTTCTCGTAGGTGAAGGCGGCGTAGACGTCCTTGATCGGGCCGGCGGCCAGCTTCTGCCCGGTCAGCCAGCTCAGGCTGACGCGCGGGGAGAACTCCATGTAGTAGAAGGAATCCTTGTCGTGCTGGCGGAAGGTGCCGTTGTCGAAGCTGCCGCGCGACTGCACGTTGTCGGCGCGGATGTAGTCGAGGAAGTAGAACACGTCGCCCCAGGCCCAGCCGCTGGCGTGCTCGAAGGTGAAGGTGGTCTGGGTGCGCTGCTCCTCGCCATTGAAGTTCATGCGCTGAAAATTTTCGCCGTACAGGTAGGACAGGCTGTTGTCCTGCCAGTAGAGCAGGTCGCCGGCGAGCGCCTGCTGGCCGGAGAACAGTCCGGCGGAGAGGGCGAGGCAGTGGGGCAGATGCTTGAGTTTCATGGATTTTCCTTATTGTTGGAGTGCAAGCAGGTAGCTCCCGGCGGCGCGCCGCCGGGAGGGGAAGCGAGGTTGGCGGTCAGCTCGGTCGCGCGTCCGGGGTAAGGTCGCGGCTGAGGGTCTTGAGGCTGCCGTCGTCGACGGCCTCGTCGTCCTGGCGGTTCTGCAGCACGGTGTGCAGGTGTGCCTCGGGGTCGTAGTCGTCTTCCTCGACCTCGTGGGTCTCGTCGGGCAGGAAGATGTTCAGCACGATGGCGCTGAAGGCGCCGATGGTGATCGGCGAGCCGAAGATGTTTTTCAGCACGTCCGGCATGTGCGACAGCACGTCCGGCACGCCGGCCACGCCCAGGCCCAGGCCCAGGGAGATGGCCACGATCAGCACGTTGCGGCGGTGCAGGCCGGCTTCGCTGAGGATCTTGATGCCGGCCACGGCGACGGTGCCGAACATGATCAGGGTGGCGCCGCCGAGCACCGGCTTGGGCATCAGCTGCAGCACCGCGCCGACCACCGGGAACAGGCCGAGCAGCACCAGGATGCCGGCGATGTAGAAGCCCACGTGGCGGCTGGCCACGCCGGTGAGCTGGATCACCCCGTTGTTCTGGCTGAAGGTGGTCATCGGCAGACTGTTGAACATGGCGGCGACCGCCGAGTTGCAGCCGTCGGCCAGTACCCCGGACTTGATCCGGCGCATGTACAGTGGGCCCTTGACCGGCTGCTTGGAGATGATCGAGTTGGCGGTCAGGTCGCCGGCGGTCTCCAGCGGGGTGATCAGGAAGATCACCGCGATTGGCACGAAGGCGATCCAGTCGAAGCCGAAGCCGTACTTGAACGGCTGCGGCACGCTGATCAGCGGCACCTCGGCCATGTTGGCGAAGTCCACCCGGCCGGTGAACCAGGCAACGGTGAAACCCAGGGCCAGGCCGATGATCACCGCCGACAGGCGCAGCACCTGCGAGGAGGCGCGGTTGAGCAGGACGATGGTGCCCAGCACCAGGCCGCCGAGGGCCAGGTGATGCAGGGCGCCGAGGTCCGGCGCGCCGTAGCCGCCGGCCAAGTCGGTCATGCCCACCTTGATCAGCGACAGGCCCATCAGGCAGATGATGGTGCCGGTGACCACCGGGGTGATCACCTTGCGCAGCTTGTTGATGAACTGGCTGAAGGCGATCTCGACGAAGGCGGCGCAGAAGCAGATGCCGAACAGCGTGGCGAGTATCTCCTCCTCGCTGGCGCCGCGGCCCTTGACGATGAAGCCGGCGCTGAGCACCACGCTGAGAAAGCCGAAGCTGGTGCCCTGCAGGCACAGCAGGCCGGAGCCGATCGGGCCGATGCGCTTGGCCTGGACGAAGGTGCCGAGGCCGGAGACGAACAGCGCCATGCTCACCAGGTAGGGCACGTGGGCACCGAGGCCGAGGGCGCTGCCGACGATCAGAGTGGGGGTGATGATGCCGACGAAGCTGGCCAGCACATGCTGCAGCGCCGCGAAGATGGCAGGGGCGAAGGCTGGGGTGTCGTCCAGCTGGTAGATCAGGTCGCTGTTGCCGGAAGGCGCAGCTGGGGCTTGGGTGTTGCGGTCTGTGGTCATGTCATAGCCTGCCAGTTGTTTTTATATGGTCATGGGCTTACACGAGGCTTCACGGCACCTCTGCTCTGATCGAAGGAAAGCTGTCCAATCGGTCAGAATGTGCCGACTATACAACTTGTGGACATGGTTAAAAACAATTTATTTATGGATTGTGCACAAAAACTGAACCGCCGGTCAGCTTGCGCTGCCGGCGGTTCATGGGCGGGACGAGGCGATTGGCGCCAATGTGTTGGATGCGCCTGCACCCTGTAGGCGCGAATTTGCTCGCGCATCAAGGCTGGGCGCCCCCTTGGTGGCTGCAGAAGCCGTTCGGGGGATGGCTTGAGCGATCAATCTAAAAAAATGCCGCGCCCAGTCACGGGCGCGGCATGTGTGGCAATCAGTTGGTCTGGGCGCCCTGGGCGATCCAGCTGCCGATCAAATCGCGCTCGTCCTGGGTCATCTGGGTGATATTGCCCAGCGGCATGATCTGCGTGGCCACGGTCTGCGCATGGATCTTGGCCGCCTGCGCCTTCATCTGCTCGGGGGTGTCGAGCATGAAGCCGGCCGGCGCGGTGCTGAACATCGGGCTGCTCGGGGTGGCCGAGTGGCAGACGGTGCAGCGCTCGTGGATCACGCTCTCGACCTTGGCGAAGTCGGCGCTGCCAGTGCTCGCGGTTGCGGCGGCTGCGGCGCTTTCGCTGGCGGCGGGCGCCGCTTCGCTCACTTCCTCGACCTTGGCCAGGGTTTCGCTGGCGGCCTGTTCGACCACGGCCACCGGTGCGGCGGTCGGCGCCTGACGCACCGGGGCGGTGACGTAGGCCAGGCAGATCATGCCCAGCGCTGCGGCCGGCAGGGTCCAGACGTACTTGCTGCTCTCGTGGCGGGTGTTGAAGTAGTGACGCACCAGCACGGCCAGGATCGCGATACCGGCCAGGATCAGCCAGTTGTACTGGCTGCCGTAGGTGCTCGGGAAGTGGTTGCTGATCATGATGAACAGCACCGGCAGGGTGAAGTAGTTGTTGTGGCGCGAGCGCAGCAGGCCCTTGGCCGGCAGGGTCGGATCGGGCGTGGTGTTGTCTTCGATCGCCTTAACCAGCGCGCGCTGGGCCGGCATGATGGTGAAGAACACGTTGCCGACCATGATGGTGCCGATGATGGCGCCGACATGGATGTACGCAGCGCGGCCGCTGAAGATCTGGCTGAAGCCATAGGCGGCGGCGATGATCAGCACGAACAGCACGGCGCCGAGCAGGGCCGGGCGCTTGTCCAGTGGCGAATCACACAGGAAGTGATAGATCACGTAGCCGGCGATCATCGAGCCGAAGCCGATGACGATGCCCATGGCCGGTGCCAGCTCGACGCCCGGCTTGATCAGGTACAGGCTGGGGTTGAGGTAGTACACCACCAGCATCAGGGCGATGCCCGACAGCCAGGTGGCGTAGGCCTCCCATTTGAACCAGTGCAGGTTCTCCGGCATTTTCGGCGGAGCCAGCTTGTACTTTTCCAGGTGGTAGATGCCGCCGCCGTGAATCGCCCAGAGGTCGCCCGACAGGCCCTCGCGGGGATTGCTGCGGTTGAGGTTGTTCTCCAACCAGACGAAATAGAAGGATGCGCCGATCCAGGCGATGCCGGTGATCATATGGATCCAGCGGATGCCCAGGTTTAGCCATTCGGTGAAATGTGCTTCCACGATCTGTACCTCTTTCCCGGGGGAGGCACGCCAGCCCCGGGCTTCTCTTATTGGTGGGGGTTGAGGAGAAGGAGCTCGTCCTCATTGAAGAAATGCTCATCGCAGTTGTTGCCGGAACCACTGCGATCAACCACCAGGAAGTCATCCCGCTTTTCGATCGTCAGCACCGGGTGGTGCCAGACGCCGCGATGGTAATTGACGCCCTGCCTGCCATTGCTGAGGAAGGCACGGACGGACCCTGATACAGGTACATCGCCAACTGGCGCGACCACGATCAGAAAGGGGTTGCCGAGCAGCGGAATGAAGGCCTGGCTGCCCAGCGGATGGCGTTCCAGCATGCGGATGGTCAAGGGCATCTCCAGCGCCTCGGCGCTGAAGATGCTGATGATGGCCCGATCCTCCTGCTGCGCGGTCTCCACCGTGGCCAGCTTGTGATAGCGGCGGGTGGAGCCGTTGTTGATCATGAAGAAGTCGCTGCCCTCGGTTTCGATCACGTCACCGAAGGGGGCGAAGGCTTCTTTGCTCAGGGGCTCGATGGTCAGGCTACGCATGGCTGTTCTACTTGTTCTGCTCGGTTGAATGGGACTGCGGCCTTACAGCTGCTGCAGGCGGAACATGGCGATCTTGTTGATCTCGGACAGGGCGGTGGCGAATTCCTGCTCCGGCGTGTTGTGGATACGCTCTTCGAAGGCGGCCAGGATCTGGTGGCGGTTGCTGCCCTTGACGGCCTTGATGAAGGGGAAGCCGAACTTGGCCTTGTAGGCGTCGTTGAGTTCGGTGAAACGGGCGAACTCCTCGGCGGTGCATTCGTGGATGCCGGCGCCGGACTGTTCGGCGGTGCTGGAGGCGGTCAGCTCGCCGCGCACGGCAGCCTTGCCGGCCAGGTCCGGGTGCGCGTTGATCAGCGCCAGCTGGGCCTCGTGGCTGGCGGACAGGAGGATGTCGGCCATGCGCTGCTGCAGGCCGTCGATCTCGTCGACGGATGCGTCCAGGCCGAGATCGTAGGCCTTCTCGGCGACCCAGGGCGAGTGCTCGTAGATGTCGGCGAAGGCGGCAACGAAGGCCTCGCGGCTCAGCTGGGACGGGGTCAGGGTCTGGAAACGGCTCATTTGCTGCTCTCTTGTTCGGCGGTCGCACGGAAGGGGTGGGTGGCGTGCCAGTGCTTGGCGATGTCGACGCGGCGGGCGCACCAGACCTTGTCGTGGCTCTTCACGTAGTCGAGGAAGCGTGCCAGCGAAGCCAGGCGCGCCGGGCGGCCGAGCAGGCGGCAGTGCATGCCGATCGACAGCATCTTCGGTGCGCCGGCCTCGCCCTCGGCGTAGAGCACGTCGAAGGCGTCCTTGAGGTATTCGAAGAAGTCGTCGCCCTTGTTGAAGCCCTGCACCTGGGTGAAGCGCATGTCGTTGGTGTCCAGGGTGTAGGGGATCACCAGGTGCGGCTTCTCCGCGCTGCTGGCCGGGTCCCAGTAGGGCAGGTCGTCGTCGTAGGTGTCGGAGTCGTAGAGGAAACCGCCTTCCTCGCGCACAATGCGCCGGGTGTTCGGGCCCAGGCGACCGGTGTACCAGCCCAGCGGGCGCTCGCCGGTCAGCTCGGTGAGGATGCGGATGGCCTCGAGCATGTGCTCGCGCTCGGTGGCCTCGTCCATGTTCTGGTAATCGATCCAGCGGTAGCCGTGGCTGCAGATCTCGTGACCGGCGGCGACCATCTGGCGGATCGCCTCGGGATGACGCTGGGCGGCCATGGCCACGGCGAACACGGTCAGCGGAATGTCGTGTTTCTTGAACAGGTTGAGCAGACGCCACACGCCGGCGCGACTGCCGTACTCGTAGAGCGACTCCATGCACAGGTTGCGCTGGCCCTGCAGCGGCTGGGCGGCGACCATCTCGGAGAGAAAGGCCTCGGATTCCTTGTCGCCATGGAGGATGTTGCGCTCGCCACCTTCCTCGTAGTTGAGCACGAAGGACAGGGCGATGCGGGCATCGCCCGGCCAGTGCGGATGCGGAGGGGTGTCGCCGTAGCCGATCAAATCGCGTGGGTAATCAGCGCTCACTGCAGTCTTCCTATCTGGAACGTTGCGGTCACTGCGCGCCTCGGGATCGGAAGGCTGCGCGACCGGGATGGCTAATTGTATACAAAGTTAGTTGCCGTTTGTAAATCGACTTTTCGTCATTTTCTTCCCAGGTCGAGCAAGCAAGAAACTTGCCTGATTGGTCAGCTATGTGCTCCGCTGCTGGCGTGGCTGCTGAGTTGCATGCCGATGAGGCGCGAACGATCCGGTTGTCAGGTCGGGCTTTTTGCTGGATTTATTGTGTACAATTTTTGTGTAAAGTGTTTTATATTCGCTCTGCGTGCTATCCTGCCAGAGCGTCGGAGCACTGCGACGAGCCGATTTCAACAGAGTAGAGGAGGTGTGGTGTCCGTGTAGCCGCAGGCCGCGACGGGCGCCCGAGAGCCATGGGACGTTTGACTACGCATGTACTGGACGCCGCGCACGGTTGTCCGGGGAGTGACATCAAGGTCGAGCTGTACCGCGTCGAAGGCGCGCAGCTGGAGCTGATCAACAGCGTTACCACCAACCACGACGGCCGTTGCGATGCGCCGGTGCTGCAGGGCGAGGACTACCGCACGGGCGTCTACCAGCTGCACTTCCACGCCGGCGACTACTACCGCGCTCGTGGCGTGAAGCTGCCGGATACGGCGTTCCTCGATGTGGTGGTGCTGCGCTTCGGCATCGACGCCGGCCAGGAGCACTACCACGTGCCGCTTCTGATTTCCCCCTACAGCTACTCCACCTACCGCGGTAGCTGAGTGACTGGCGGGCCAACTGCCCGTAAGACGAATGCTTGTCACCCTCAGACTCGTTCGAGTCCTTAGGCCCGCTCACACTGCGGGCTTTTTTTTGCCCGCGTTGAGGGCTGTGTTGCCGGTCGCTTTGTGGGGCTGGCGGCGCTGGGGGTGTCATGGGGATCGCCACGTCACCCGAGCGCCGGGTAACCCAGCATAGCGCTTGTCGCTAGGCCGCCTGGTCGGCCACCAGTGGGGGAGCCGCATCTGGGCTGCGCTGCGCGCACCAGGTTCGACGCCTTCCACGGTACCAAGTGTGGATGCGGTGCGCGGGGCGCCCCCAACCGGGCTATCGCTGCCTGTGCCTGTGCCTGTGCCTGGCCAGGATGCAATCCGCGAAAGGCTGGGCGACATGCTTGCGGGGCGCGCCGAGGCTGCGCGTCCCGACGCCAATGGCCAAACGAAAAGCCCCGGCACATGGCCGGGGCTTCGATCAACACCAGGTTTGCCGTCAGAGGAAGGCGAACTTGGCGATAAAGATCACGCACAGCACGTACAGGCTCAGCGAGACCTTGTCGCGCTGGCCGGTCAGCAGCTTCAGCGTGGCGTAGGTGAGGAAGCCCAGGGCGATGCCGTTGGCGATGGAGAAGGTCAGCGGCATCATCACCACGGTGACGATGGCCGGGATGGTGTCGGTGTGGTCCTTCCAGTCGATATGGGCCATGCCGCTCATCATCAGCATCGCCACGTAGATCAGCGCGCCGGCGGTGGCGTAGGCGGGGATCATGCCGGCCAGCGGGGCGAAGAACATCGCCGCGAGGAACAGCACGCCCACGGCCACGGCGGTCAAACCGGTGCGGCCGCCAGCGGCCACGCCCGAGGCGCTCTCCACGTAGCTGGTCACCGGCGGGCAGCCGACCACGGCGCCGACCACGCTGGAGGTGGAGTCGGCCTTGAGCGCGCGGGACAGGTTCTGGATCTTGCCGTCTTCGTCCACCAGGTTGGCGCGGTGGGCCACGCCCATCAGGGTGCCGGCGGTATCGAACATGTTCACGAAGAGGAAGGCGAGGATTACGCTGATCATGGCCACGTTGAAGGCCCCGGCGATGTCCATGGCCAGGAAGGTCGGCGCCAGGCTCGGCGGCATCGACACCAGGCCGCCGTACTCCACCAGACCCAGGGCCCAGCCCAGCGCGGTGACGCCGAGCATGCTGAAGAGGATGGCGCCGAACACGTTGCGGTGGCTGAGCACGGCGATCAGCAGAAAGCACACGGCGGCGAGCAGGGCGTTGGGGTTACCGAACGAGCCCATGGTCAGCAGGGTGGCCGGGCTGTCGACGACGATGCCGGCGGTCTTCAGGCCGATCAGGCCGAGGAACAGGCCGACCCCGGCGCCCATGGCGAAGCGCAGGCTCATCGGGATGCTGTTGAGCAGCCACTCGCGGATCTTCGACAGGCTCATGATCATGAACAGCACGCCGGAGATGAACACCGCGCCGAGGGCGATCTGCCAGCTGTAGCCCATCTCGCCGACCACGGTGTAGGTGAAGAAGGCGTTGAGGCCCATGCCCGGTGCCAGGCCCACCGGCCAGTTGGCGTACAGGCCCATGAGGAAGCAGCCCAGCGCCGCGCCGATGCAGGTGGCGACGAAGGCCGCGCCGTGGTCGACGCCGGCACCGGCCATGATGTTGGGGTTGACGAAGATGATGTAGGCCATGGTGACGAAGGTCGTCAGGCCGGCCAGCAACTCGGTTTTGATGGTGGTGCGGTGCTCGGTCAGCTTGAAGAAGCGGTCGAGCAGACCGGTTCTTGCCAGTTGAGACGCGTGTTGTTCTTGTTTGACGCTTTCCACAGCGGGTACTCCTCATCTCTCTTGTTGTGTACCGCCCAGAGCCTTGCGCGAGGACAGCGGCTCTCTGAGGCAGGCGGTGCGTTCGCGGTGCTTCCTGGCTAAGTTGTTGACCGAGCGGTCAAGAAGTCACTCAGGCGCGATTATGCTGTTGTATACAAAAAATGCAATTAATGTTTTTAATGTTGCACAAATCGAACCCTGGGCCAATTTCGCCGCGAGAACGGGTGTAATTGGCGACAATGGCTGTCGCCGATTTTTAGAAAATTCATTTAAAACAAATAGATAGGATTTTTTGTGACGCCGTGCTCGGCATCGCGATCGAGATCGCCGGACAGGGGACTATGCCTGGTTAGCCGGTAATGGCCTGAGAAATGCTGGTTATATAAGGAAAGAATTTGAGCCGGCCCGCCGTTCGTCGCTTGCCCCCGGCTGAGCCCGAAAAGGGGTGGTCATACAACTCTGGTGCATCGATTGGTTGAATTGTGTACAATTGTCCGAATTTTTTTCCGATGATTTTTCTCCCGGTGCTTGTCAGCTACCGGGTAGAACACAGTAGAGTCGCAGTGTCGCCGACTCTCATTGACGCGAGCCAGAATGAACGATCAATTGCAGCCCCTCAAGAAGCAGCCGCGCACCGGCAAAAGCAGCCGCAGCGGGACTCAGGACGATGTCGTATACGCCCATATCTTCGATGCCATTCTCGAACAGCGTCTGGCGCCCGGCACCAAGCTGAGCGAAGAGGCCTTGGGCGAGATCTTCGGCGTCAGCCGTACCATCATTCGTCGCGCGCTGTCGCGCCTGGCCCACGAGGGCGTGGTGCTGCTGCGACCGAACCGCGGTGCGGTGGTCGCCAGCCCCAGCGTCGAAGAAGCCCGGCAGATCTTCTATGCACGCCGTCTGGTCGAGCGCGCCATCACCGAGCTGGCGGTCGAGCACGCTACCGCCGAGCAACTGGCCGAGCTGCGGCAGATGGTCAAGGACGAGCAGGACAGCTTCTCGCGCGGCGATCGCGGCGCCGGCATCCGCCTGTCCGGCGAGTTCCACCTCAAGCTGGCCGAGGCCGCGCGTAACGCGCCGCTGGTGAGCTTCCAGCGCAGCCTGGTGTCGCAGACTTCGCTGATCATCGCCCAGTACGAAAGCGGCAGCCGCTCGCATTGTTCCTACGACGAGCACAACCAGCTGATCGACGCCATCGAGGCGCGCGATGCCGAGCGTGCGGTGCACCTGATGATGCACCACATGGACCATATCGACAGCAAGCTCAATCTGGACGAGGAAAGCGCCTCGGATGACCTGCACGCGGTGTTCTCGCACCTGCTGCAGACCAAGAAGAAGTCCGGGCGTAGCGCCGCCAACCGCTGATTGACGGCGTTGTAGAAAAAAGCCCCGATGCTCGCGCCTCGGGGCTTTTTTGTTTCAGCGGGGTAGGGTGCGCTGTGCGCACCACGGCCCCTGGAAAATCGCTGGTGCGCGCGACCTGGGTGGACCCGCGCCCCCCTACGCTTAGCGCTGGTGCACCGACACGCCGGCGGCGAAGGTTTCCTTCACCGCGCGGTCGTCACCGAGCATGGTCAGGGCGAACAAACGCTCTTCCAGGCTCCTGGCCTGCTGCATGCGGTAGCTCATCAGCGGCGTGGCGTTGTAGTCCAGCACCAGGAAGTCGGCGTCCTTCCCGGGCAGGAAGTTGCCCAGCCGGTCGTCCAGATACAGCGCATTGGCGCCCCCCAGGGTGGCCAGGTACAGCGACTTGAACGGGTCGAGCTTCTTGCCCTGCAGCTGCATGATCTTGTACGCCTCGTTCAGCGATTGCAGCTGGCTGAAGCTGGTGCCGGCGCCGACATCGGTACCCAGGCCGACGCGCACGCCGTGCGCTTCCAGCTTGTTCAGGTCGAACAGGCCGCTGCCCAGGAACAGGTTGGAGGTCGGGCAGAAGGCCACCGCCGAGCCGGTTTCGGCCAGGCGCTTGCACTCCTCGTCGCACAGGTGCACGCCATGGGCGAACACCGCGCGCGGGCCGATCAGCTTGTGGTGGTCGTAGACGTCGAGATAGCCCTTGCGCTCGGGAAAGAGTGCCTTGACCCATTCGATTTCCTTGCGGTTCTCGGACAGGTGGGTGTGCATGTACAGGTCCGGGTACTCGCCCAGCAGCTTGCCGGCCAGCTCCAGTTGCTCCGGGGTGCTGGTGGGGGCGAAGCGCGGGGTGACCGCATAGTGCAGGCGACCCTTGCCGTGCCAGCGCTCGATCAGGGCCTTGCTCTCGGCGTAGCCGGTTTCGGCGGTGTCGGTCAGGTAGTCCGGGGCGTTGCGATCCATCAGCACCTTGCCGGCGATCATGCGCAGGTTGAGCTTGTCGGCCTGCTCGAAGAAGGCGTCCACCGATTGCGGGTGTACGGTGCCGAACACCAGGGCGGTGGTAGTGCCGTTGCGCAGCAGTTCCTTGAGGAAGATCGCCGCCACGTCGCTGGCGTGAGCCTTGTCTTCGAACTGCCGCTCGGTGGGGAAGGTGTAGGTGTTGAGCCAGTCCAGCAACTGCTCGCCGTAGGAGGCGATCATGCCGGTCTGCGGGTAGTGGATATGGGTGTCGATGAAGCCGGGGGTGATCAGCGCGTCGCGGTAGTGCTGGACGTCGACGCCGGCCAGTTTCGGCAGCAGCTCGGCAGCGGCGCCGACCTGGGCGACCTTGCCATTTTCGATCAGCAGGATGCCGTCCTCGAAATACTCATAGGACTGCTCGACGCCGACCACGGCCGGGTCGGCGAGGCTGTGCAAAATGGCGGCGCGGTAGGCTTTGACGTTGGTGGTCATGGGGCTCAAATCTCAGATCAAGGTAGTACGGGTAGGTTGGGCTGAGCTCCGCGAAGCCCAACACGAGGGTCGTGAGCCTGGAGTTGCCGCAAACCGGGCCCGCCGGGCGGAGTGCTGCGCACTCCCTGTTGGGCCGGGCCGCGATCGGCTTCGCAGCGCTCAGCGCCAACCTACGGCTGGGTGCGGCGCGAGGCGGGCAACAGCTTGGCCACGCTGGACTCGCCCTTCTTCACGTCCTGGCCGAAGCTGGCGTTGTAGGTGGCGATCACCTCGCCGGCGATGGACACGGCAATTTCCACCGGCAGCTTGCCTTTCACTTCCGGCAGACCCATGGGGCAGCGCATGCGCGCCATCAGGGATTCCTCGAAGCCGCGTTCGCGCAGGCGATGCTCGAACTTGACGCGCTTGGTCTTCGAGCCGATCAGGCCGTAGTAGGCGAAGTCGCCGCGTTTGAGGATCGCCGCGGTCAGCTCCAGGTCGAGCTGGTGATTGTGGGTCATGACGATGTAGTAACTGCCGGGCGGCATGTTCTCCACCTCGTCGACTACTTCGTCATTGACGATCTTCTCCACGCCGGCGGGGATATGCTCGGGAAATTCGTTCTCCCGCGAGTCGATCCAGCGCACCTTGCACGGCAGGCTGGCGAGCAGCGGCACCAGCGCGCGGCCGACATGGCCGGCGCCGAACACGGCGATCTGCGCCTGTGGCTGGCCCATGGGCTCGAACAGCAGCACGGTGGCGCCGCCGCAGCACTGGCCCAGGCTGGCGCCAAGGGAGAAGCGCTCCAGACGGGTGTCCTGGCTGCGGCTGGCGAGCATCTCGCGGGCCATTTCCATGGCCTTGTATTCCAGATGGCCGCCGCCGATGGTCTCGAAGATGCGCTCGGCGGTGACCACCATCTTCGAGCCGGCGTTGCGCGGCGTCGAGCCGCGTTCCTCGATGATGGTCACCAGCACGCAGGCTTCGCCTTTTTGCTGCAGCTCGGCGAGGGCACTGATCCAGCTCATTTGCTCAGCCTCCAGGAAGGCGTGGTCTGTCCCGGGCGCGGCAGGCGCCAGTTGCTCGGCGACGGGTCGAGAATCGGCACCGGTGCCGGGCGAGCAGGGCGGTTATTCGGTTCGGTGTGTTTTGTCATTGTTGTACACCCATTCATCATTCATTCGCAGTCTGTGGGAGGCGCTTCAGCGGCGACCTTCGCGGCTGAAGCTCCTCCCACGGCAGCCTGAGGCTGTATCGGCGTCAGGCAGGTTCGACCTCGGCAGTGCTGGCTGCCTTGCTCTGTGCTTTCAGCTTGCGCATCTGCTCCACACCCCAGAGCACGCGCTCAGGCGTGGCCGGGGCGTCGATCTGCGGTTGCACCTTGTAGTCGGCCAGGCTGGCCACGGCGTCCTTCAGGGCGCACCAGGCGGCGATGCCGAGCATGAAGGGCGGCTCGCCCACGGCCTTGGAGTGGAACACGGTGTCTTCCGGGTTCTTGCGGTTTTCCACCAGCTTCACGCGCAGGTCGATGGGCATGTCGGCGATGGCCGGGATCTTGTAGCTGGCCGGGCCGTTGGTCATCAGCTTGCCCTTGGCGTTCCACACCAGCTCTTCCATGGTCAGCCAGCCCATGCCCTGGACGAAGGCGCCTTCGACCTGGCCGATGTCGATGGCCGGGTTCAGCGAGTCGCCGACGTCGTGCAGGATGTCGCCGCGCAGCATGCGGTATTCGCCGGTCAGGGTGTCGACCAGCACTTCCACGCAGGCCACGCCGTAGGCGTAGTAGTAGAAGGGGCGGCCGGCGGCCTTGTCGCGGTCGTAGTAGATTTTCGGCGTGCGGTAGAAACCGGTCGACGACAGCGAGACCTGGCCGAAGTAGGCCTTCTGGATCATCTCCTCGAAGGACAGGAAGTGATCACGCACGCGTACCTGGCCGTTGCGGAACTCCACGTCTTCCGGGGTGACCTTGTACTCGCGCACCAGGAAGTCCACCAGGCGCTGCTTGATGGTTTCGGCCGCGTTCTTCGCCGCCATACCGTTGAGGTCGGCGCCGCTGGAGGCTGCGGTCGGCGAGGTATTGGGCACCTTGTCGGTGTTGGTGGCGGTGATCTGGATGCGCTCGATATCGACCTGGAACACTTCGGCCACGACCTGCGCGACCTTGGTGTTGAGGCCCTGGCCCATCTCGGTGCCGCCGTGGTTGAGGTGGATCGAGCCGTCGGTGTAGATATGGATCAGCGCGCCGGCCTGGTTGAGGAAGGTGGCGGTGAAGCTGATGCCGAATTTCACCGGGGTCATGGCCAGGCCTTTCTTCAATACCGGGCTCTTGGCGTTGAAGGCGCGGATTTCCTCGCGGCGCTTGGCGTACTCGCAGCTCTGCTCCAGCTCGGCGGTCATTTCGTGAATGACGTTGTGCTCGACGGTCTGGTGGTAGTGGGTGACGTTGCGCTCGGTCTTGCCGTAGTAGTTGAGCTTGCGCACTTCCAGCGGGTCCTTGCCCAGGCTGCGGGCCACGGCGTCCATCACTTCCTCGATGGCGACCATGCCCTGCGGGCCGCCGAAACCGCGGTAGGCGGTGTTCGACGCGGTGTTGGTCTTGCAGCGATGACCGTTGATGGTGGCGTTGCCGAGGAAGTAGGCGTTGTCGGAGTGGAACATAGCGCGGTCGACGATGGAGCCGGACAGGTCCGGCGAGTAGCCGCAGTTGCCGGCCAAGTCCATCTCGATGCCGTGCAGCAGGCCGTCGTCATCGAAGCCGACGTCGTACTCGACGTAGAAGGGGTGACGCTTGCCGGTCATGCTCATGTCTTCCATGCGCGGCAGGCGCATCTTGGTCGGCCGACCGGTCAGGTGGGCGATGACTGCGCACAGGCAGGCCGGGCCGGCGGCCTGGGTTTCCTTGCCGCCGAAACCGCCGCCCATGCGGCGCATGTCGATGACGATCTTGTTCATCGGCACGCCGAGCACTTCGGCCACCAGTTTCTGCACCTCGGTGGGGTTCTGCGTCGAGGTGTAGACCAGCATGCCGCCGTCTTCAGTCGGCATCACCGATGAAATCTGGGTTTCCAGGTAGAAGTGCTCCTGGCCGCCGATATGCAGGGTGCCCTGCAGGCGACGCGGGGCGCTGGCCAGTTGGCTGGCCGAGTCGCCAATGCGGTGGGTGTGGCTGGCGAGCACGAAATGCTTCTTGCGGTAGGCCTCGACCACGTCGAGCACCGGCTCCAGGTCCTCGTATTCGACGATCGCGGCCATCGCCGCCTTGCGCGCGGTTTCCAGGTTGTCGGCGGCCACCGCCAGCACCACCTGGCCAACGTACTCGACCTTGCCGTCGGCCAGCAGCGGGTCGCCGGCGACCACCGGGCCGATATCCAGCTGGCCTGGTACGTCATCCTTGGTGATGGCGATGGCCACGCCCGGAAACTCGTAGCAGGGGCGGGTGTCGATGCGCAGGATGCGCGCATGGGCGCGATCCGACTGGCGCGCGTAGACGTGCAACTGGTTGGGGAATTCCAGGCGGTCGTCGACATAGACCGCTTCGCCGGACACGTGCTTGTCCGCGCTCTCGTGCTTGACGCTGCGGCCGACGCCGCTGGTCATGCCGGCGCGGAACAGGGCGGCCAGCTCTTCCTGGGATTTGTGTTCGATATGACTGGACATCTTCGCCTCCAAAACTTCGCATGCCGCCGGGCGTGCCGGCGGCGTATCAATTCACTGCGCCATCAGGCGTAAGCGGTAACCCGGGTTTCGACCTCGGGCGACTGCTGCTCCAGGAAGAACTTGCGCAGCAGGTTCTGGGCAGTGAGCAGGCGGTATTCCTTGCTGGCGCGGAAATCCGACAGCGGGGTGAAGTCCTCACCCAGCGCGTCGCAGGCGCGTTCGATCACGCCCGGATACCAGGCCGAGCCGACCAGGGCCGCTTCGCAGGCGCTGGCGCGTTTGGGGATGGCGGCCATGCCGCCGAAGGCGATGCGCGCTTCGGTGACCACGCCGTCGACGATAGTCAGGTTGAAGGCGGCGCAGACGGCGGAGATGTCGTCGTCCAGGCGCTTGGACACCTTGTAGGCGCGGAACGCCTGGTTGGCCTGGGCGCGCGGCACGATGATCTTCTCGATGAATTCGGCTTCCTGGCGGGCGGTAACCTTGTAGTCGAGGAAGTAGTCCTGCAGTGGCAGGATGCGCCGGGTGTTGCCCTGGCGCAGGGCGATCTGCGCGCCGAGGGCGATCAGCAGCGGCGGGGCGTCGCCGATGGGCGAGGCGTTGCCGATATTGCCGCCCAGGGTGCCCTGGTTGCGGATCTGCAGCGAGGCGAAGCGGTGCAGCAGCTCGCCGAAGTCCGGGTACTCGCGCGACAGCGCGTCGTAGCAGTCGGACAGGGCCGCGGCAGCGCCGATCTCGATGGCGCTGTCGGTCACCTCGATGCGCTTCATGTCTTCGATATGGCCGACGTAGATCATCACCGGCAGTTCGCGGTGAAACTGGGTGACTTCCAGGGCCAGGTCGGTGCCGCCGGCGAGCAGGCGGGCTTCCGGGTTGGCGGTGTAGAGATCGGCCAGGTCGGCCACGGTCAGCGGCACCAGGCAGCGCTTGTCGCCACTGTTGAGCTCGGCGGTCTCGCGTGGGGCGATGGCCTTGAGCCGGGTCACGGTGTCTGTTTCAAAGGCGTCGAACTGGTCCGGCTGCTTCTGGCAGCAGGCCTGCTCGGCGGCGTCGATGATCGGGCGGTAGCCGGTGCAGCGGCACAGGTTGCCGGCCAGGGCTTCCAGGGTCTGGCCCTTGTCGTAGCCGGTGGAGTTCTTCTGCAGGGCGAACAGCGACATGATGAAGCCGGGGGTGCAGAAGCCGCACTGCGAGCCGTGGCAGTCGACCATCGCCTGCTGCACGCTGTGCAGCTTGCCCTGGTGCTTGAGGTCTTCGACAGTGATCAGTTGCTTGCCGTGCAGGCTGGAGACGAAGGTCAGGCAGGAGTTGAGGGTGCGGTAGCGCACGCGGTCGCCCTCGAGCTCGCCCACCACCACGGTGCAGGCACCGCAGTCGCCGGAGGCGCAGCCTTCCTTGGTTCCGGTTTTGCCGACGTGTTCACGCAGGTAGTTGAGCACGGTGACGTTGGGGTCCAGGGCATGCTCGGTACGCAGCTCCCGGTTGAGTAAAAACTGGATCAAGGACGACCTCCAGGCACTTTATTGTTATGACTCGGTTGGCTGGCCAGGTGATGCACGCACTGCAAGGCCCTGGCGCGGGCTGCCATGGGGCCAATCTAGAGTTTTCTGACTTTTGGGTCAACAAATATTTGACCTTGTGGTCAGCCGATTGTCATGCAATTCGGTTATGAGCCGGGCGCGGGGCGAGAGGCCTGTTTTCAGGCTAGCGGCTTTTGTGCCAGCGGTGTGCCTGGATCGCCAGGAGGGGCGCTCGTCGGTCTGCCAGAGCGCCCGCGTGCGGGGTCAGCGGCGCACGGTCAGCGCCTGGTTGACCTTGAGCCAGCCCTGCACGGCCTCTTCGCCAACTTCGGCGAACACCCGCTGCAGCAGGCGCGCCTGTTCGCGGCGCAGGGCCTGTTCCAGTTTGGCGCCTTCGGCGGTGAAACCGAGTAGGCGCTTGCGCTTGTCGTCCGCCGCGGCCTCGCTGTGCACCAGGTGCATTTCCATCAGCTGGCGCAGCGGCGTGTTCAACGCCTGCTTGCTCACGCCGAGATAGCCGAGCAGTTCCTTCATGCTCAGCCCCGGGTACTTGGCGATGAAGAACAGGATGCGGTGGTGCACCCGCGACAGGCCGCGCTTGGCCAGCATCTCGTCGGGCTTGGCGGTGAAGGCCTGGTAGCCGAAGAAGAAAGCCTCCATGGCGGCCTGTTGGACGGCCGGGTTTTTCATGGCCTGCCATCCGTGGCGGCCACCCTGCGGGCCGTCGCTGGGCGACGTTAAAAATTTCTCGGGGAAATTTTTTAGGTCAGTCATATTGACGTATCTCTGGGTGGCATCGTAGTTTCGGTCAAGCAGTTTGACTTAAATTTCCAGCCTTTTGCACCCCAGGTAATCCCATGGCCTTCTCCGAACGCATCGCCCGCCTGAAAAGCTCCCTGATCCGTGAAATTCTCGCCGCGGCGCAGCGTCCGGAGGTGATGTCCTTCGCCGGCGGGCTGCCGGCCGAACCCATGCTGCCGAAGGTGGACTGGGCCGAGATGCCGGCGAGCATGGGCCAGTACGGCATGAGCGAGGGCGAGCCGGCCCTGCGCGAGGCCATTGCCGCCGAGGCGCGCGCCCTGGGCGTGCCCTGCGAGGCCAGCCAGGTGCTGATCGTCAGCGGCTCGCAGCAGACCCTGGACCTGGCGTCCAAGCTGTTCATCGATCCGGGCACCGAGGTGCTGCTCGAGGCGCCGACCTACCTGGCTGCGCTGCAGGCCTTCCAGCTGTTCGGCGCCGATTGCATCAGCGTGCCGCAGGAGGCCGATGGCCCCGAGCTGGCCGCGCTGCGCCAGCGTCTGGAAAAGCACAAGCCGGCCTTCGCCTACCTCATCCCGACCTTCCAGAATCCGTCCGGCACCCGTTACAGCGAAGCCAAGCGCGAAGCGGTGGCGGCGCTGCTCGACGAGTTCGGCGTGACCCTGATCGAGGACGAGCCCTACCGCGAGCTGGTGTTCGATGAAGGCCAAGCCACGCCCATCGTCAGCCGCCTGAAGAAGGCCAGCTGGATCTACACCGGCACCGTATCCAAGACCCTGCTGCCGGGCCTGCGCGTCGGCTACCTGATCGCCACCAAGGACCTGTACCCGCATCTGCTGCGCCTGAAGCAGTCGGCCGACCTGCACACCAACCGTATCGGCCAGTGGCAGGCGCTGCAGTGGCTGGGCAGCGAGCAGTACCGCGGCCACCTGGCCGAGCTGCGCGATTTCTACCGCATCCGCCGCGACGCCATGCAGGCCGCGCTGCTGGAGCACTTCGCCGATCTGGCCGAGTGGGAAATTCCGCAGGGCGGGCTGTTCTTCTGGCTGACCCTCAAGCAGCCGCTGGATACTCGCACATTGCTCGATGCGGCCCTGGCGCAGAACGTCGCCTTTATGCCGGGTGAGCCGTTCTTTATCGATCCGGACGCCAACGCCGGTTATCTGCGACTGAACTTCAGCCATGTGGCTCCGGAGCGCCTGGGCGAAGGCCTGCGCCGCCTCGCGGCAGTTATCCGCGAGGCGCAGGGGGCATGATTGAGTTTTCCCCCTGTAGGAGCGGCTGGGCGGCATTCCGCTTCAGCCGCGAATTTCGCGGATAAACCCGCTCCTACAGAAGCTGGGCTGATTGGCGGCGAGCTTGCCGCGAGGATTGATGTAGGGAGGGCAATGCGATGTACAAGGTCTACGGCGATTACCGTTCGGGCAACTGCTACAAGGTCAAGCTGATGCTGCATCTGCTGGGCAAGGAGTACCAGTGGATTCCCGTCAACATCCTCAAGGGCGAGACGCAGAGCGAAGCCTTCCTGGCCAAGAATCCCAACGGCAAGATCCCGGTGCTGGAGCTGGACGACGGCGCCTGCCTGTGGGAGTCCAACGCCATCCTCAACTACCTCGCCGAGGGCAGCGAGTTCCTGCCCAGCGAGCCGCGCCTGCGCACTCAGGTGCTGCAGTGGCAGTTCTTCGAGCAGTACAGCCACGAGCCCTATGTTGCGGTGGCGCGTTTCATCCAGCTCTACCAGGGCATGCCCGAGGAACGCCGCGAGGAGCACGCGCGCTGCCTGAAGCTCGGCTACAAGGCCCTGAAAGTGATGGAGAAGCAGCTCGAACGTACGCCCTATCTGGTCGGTGAGCATTACTCCATTGCCGATATCGCCCTGTATGCCTACACCCATGTGGCAGGCGAAGGCGGCTTCAGCCTCGAAGCCTTCCCGGCCATCCGCGCCTGGCTCGAGCGGGTGGCCAGCCATCCGCGTCATGTGACCATGCTGGGCTGATCAACGCTCGGTGGTAGCCTGCGTCTTCGCGGCGCAGCGCTGTCGCCACAGCAGTGGGCTCATCCCGGTCTCGCGCCTAAAGGTGCGGGTGAAGTGCGACTGGTCGCAGAAACCGTGGGCATGGGCAATCTGCGTCAATGGCTGATCGGTGGCCAGCATCATCGCCCTGGCCGCTTCGATACGCTTGCGCGCCACGTAGGCCAGCGGCGTGATGCCGAAGGTCTGCTTGAACACATGGGAGAAGTGGCTGCTGCTCAGGTTGAGCTGAGCGGCCAGGTGGCAGGTGCGGATCGGTGTATCCAGATGCCGGCTGATGTATTCGTCCAGACGCCGCGTTTGCCAGCGGTTCAGGCCCGCCGCATGGCGCAGGTCGCTCTCGCTGCCGTCGTTCGCCTGCCGCAGCAGTTCCATGGCCTGGTCGAGGTAGGCGTAGGCGCGCAGGGTGTCTTGCTGCAGGGCCGCTCCGGCATCGGCCAGCAGTTCGGCGATCCGTGCAAGCGTCTGGGCATTGTCCAGCGCCTTTGCCAGACAGGGCGTGATGCCCTGAGTTTCTCCGAGCGAGCCCATATGAAGCCTCCTTGTCTGGTCGTACGCAGAGCATGCGCGGCGGAGCTGTCGGCGCCCAGCTCACAAGGTGGGGACGGGGAGCAACACTAAAGTGGCAGGCCCACCTCGAGGACCCCGCGCTGCACGGCGATGGCCACGGCGTGGGTGCGGTTGTTGGCGCCGAGCTTGTCCATGACCAGGCGCATATGCCCCTTGACCGTATCCTCGGTGATGCGCAGTTGCAGGGCGATATCGCGGTTGGAGTAGCCCAGTGCCGCGGCCTGCAGCACCTCCACCTCGCGCGCGCTGAGGCACTGCTGGCCGATATGCTCGGCCAGTTCGGCGGCGATTTCCGGCGGAATGTGGCGTTTACCCGCGGCCACCTGGCGGATGGTCTCGACCAGCTCCTTGCGCAGGCTGCTTTTCAGCAGATAGGCCTGGGCGCCGGCCTGGATGGCGTGCAGGGCGCGCACGTCGCCGCGGTAGGTAGTGAGGATGGCGATGCGCGCATCCGGGCATTCGCTACGGATCGCCTGGATGCTCTCGATGCCGGTCATGCGCGGCATCTGCAGGTCCATCAGGGTGACGTCCGGGCGCAGGCGGCGGAAGCAGTCCAGCGCTTCTTGGCCGTCGCCGGCCTCGCCCACCAGCTCGATATCCGCCTGAGCGGCGAGAACGGCGGCGATGCCCTCGCGCAGCAGCGGGTGGTCATCGGCGACCAGCACGCGGATGGGGGTGGCGATGCTCATGGGTGCGGGCTCCTCGTGAGTCTTTTCCAGGGTAGCCAGCGGCGCGCGCAAGGCTCCTTCTGCCGGTAGGCCAGTACGCCGACCAGTGTCAGTCGGACCTGGCTGCCGCGCCCCTGGGCGCCGTGAATGCTGAGGGTAGCGCCAATCTTCGCGGCGCGCTCGTACATCCCGCGCAGGCCCCAGTGATCGGCGGCCTCGCTGCTGTCCAGGTAATCGGCGCGAATGCCGCAGCCATCGTCGACCACCTGCAGCTCGAACTGGCGCGGGTCATAGTCCAGCTGCAGCTGCACGAGGCTGGCGCGGGCATGGCGAAAGGCGTTGCCGACGGCCTCGCGCGCCAGCAGGTACAGCTCATCGTGAACCACCGGATGCAGGGCAATGGGGGTGCCCTTTATGTCGATCCGATAGGTTACGCCCGGGTGATCGAGCAGATGCTCCAGCTCGCCCAGTGCCTGGGGCAGGTCGACGGGGCCTTGAGGCACGCTGCGCAGATCGCGCACCCGCTCGCGACCCTCGTTGATCACCTGGTCGGCGCGGTCCAGTGCCTTTTCCAGCAGGCCGCGGCTGGGCTGTCCGACGGGCAGGCTGTCGGCCGCGGCCTGCACGTGCAGCATCAACCCCTGCACCCCCTGCAACAGGGTGTCGTGCAGCTCGCGGGCGATGCGCTCGCGCTCCTCGTGACGCTCTTCCAGGCGGGTGCGCAGCCGCTCCGCCGCGCGCCGCATGTTGCTGCGGTAGAGCAGATGCAGGCTGCCGAGCAGGGCGACGCCGAGCGCCAGGAGAAACCAAGGCTGGCGGTAGAACAGCGGTGCGATGCTGAAGTCGAGTTCGGCGTCCTGTTCGCTGGCGACCCCGTTCTGGTTGAGGGCGCGTACCCGGAAGCGGTAGTCGCCCGCGGGCAGGCCGGTGTAGGTGACTTCCCGCTGGCGGCCGGCGGATTGCCAGGCGTGATCGAAGCCGTCGAGGCGATAGAGAAAATGCAGGCCCTGCGGCGCCGACAGGCTCGGCGCGCCGTAGCCGATGACCAGACGCCGGCTGTCCGCCGGCAGCTCGGCGGTTGCACCGAGCGGCAGCGCCTCGCCGTCCACCACCAGCGATTCGATGCGCACGCGCGGCGCCGCACTGTTCTGCGGGGCGCGCAGCGGGTTCAGGCCGACCACGCCGTTGCGGGTGACGAACCATAGCCGATTCTCGCCGGCGCGCACTGCGGTGGGCAGGGCCAGTACCTGGTGCGGGTCGTTGGCCAGGCCGCCCTGTGCATCGTAGGTGCGGTAGCGGATCTGATGCGCGGGGTTGGCCAGGGCCAGGGCGATCTCCGCGGCGGGCAGCTGGAAGATGCCGCCCTGGCCCTGCAGCCAGAGATCCTCACCGGCCTCGACCCGCACCGGGACGATGGCGTAGAGGTTGTCGAACAGACCGTTGTCCGGCAGCGGCAGGCGCTGAAAGCGCTGTCCGTCGAAGTGCGCCAGGCCACGCTGGCCGCCGACCCAGGCATGACCGGGCTGATGGGCCATGGCGGTCACATGGCCGACATCCAGGCCTTCGGCCGCGCCCCAATGGCGTTCGCCGCCGTCGTCGTGGCGGACGATCAGGTTGTCGCGATAACCGAACCAGCGGCCGCCATCGGGCGCCAGGGCGGCGCTGACCGGCATCTGCTGCGCCGGCTTGGCGCTCGGCGGCGGCAGCTCGTGCCAGCGCCCGTCGCGCAGGACGAACAGGCCCTGGCGGTTCAGCGACAGCCACAGCGCGCCGTGGCGATCCACCAGCATGGCGCGCACCGCGGAGTCCAGGCTGCGTTGCACCGGCAGCTCGGCGACTTTTTGCAGGCTGTCGCCGCTGCTGCGCCAGATGCCCTGTGGACCGGCCAGCCAGGCGTTGCCCTGGCTGTCGCGGGCGGTGGCGCTGATCGGCGTCTGCAGCGGCAGATGCTGCAGGTCGTCGCGATCCAGGCGCATCACCGGCAGGTTGCTGCTGCCGGCCCAGAGCGCGCCGGTCCGATCCGCCACCAGGGCCAGATTCTGCGCATTGGCGGGCAAGCCCGCCGGTTGCAGCGGTCGGTCGCGCAGGCGATCCAGGCCATCGTGCGTGCCTATCCAGAGGCTGCCTTCGTTGTCCTGATGCAGCGGCGCAACGAGGTCGGAGCTGAGCCCGTCGCGAGCAGCGAAGCGTTCGATGGCGTTGAAACCGCCCAGCGCGTGGCGATCCGGCTGCGCCACATGCAGCAGGCCGTTGCCGGCGGTGCTCAGCCACAGCGCGCCACGTTGGTCGAACAGCAGGGCGTTGACCGGCTCGCCGACCCCGATGCGACTGGCCTGCCAGGTCGAGCTATCCAGCCGCAGTACCGACTCGCCGTCGCGTTCGGCCAGCCACAGCGCGCCATCGGGCGCCTGGACGATCTGCCGGGGACGCCTGACCGCGATGCCGCTGTCGCGCAGCGTCCGGGCGCCGGGCTCCAGCGCATAGAGGCGCCGCTCGTCGGCCACCCATAGCCGGCCGTTGCTGTCGACCAGCAGGGCGTAGGCGTTCGCGCCGACGAAGCCGGCTTCGCTGGAAAGCTGCTGCCAGCTTTGCCCGTCGAAGCGCAGCAGGCCGTCGTTGGCCGCAGCCCATAGCTGGCCGTCGGCGGTCTGCGCCAGGTCGTAGACCGTGCCGCGGCCCAGGTCGAAGGCGGCCGCGACCTCGCCCTCGGCGTCGATCAGGCGCACGCCGCCGTTGCGCAGGCCCACCCACAGGCCCTGGTCGCTGGCCAGCAGGCTGGAGACTATGCCCAGTTCCTGCTGATCGGCGGCGCGGTAGCGGGTGAAACTCAGGCCGTCGAAGCGATACAGCGAATCATGGGTGCCGAGCCACAGATAGCCGTCGCGGGTCTGCGCCAGGGCGCCGATCTGGCTGGGGCTGTCGTCGTTGAGCGTCCAGCGCCGATGTTCGAAGCGTTGCTGCAGTTCGTCAGCGTCGGCGCGAACGGCGGCGCAGAGCAGCAGGCACAGCAGGGCCAGTGCCACGAACAGAGGATGAAGCTGCGAGGCGGTCGGCGATTCAGAAGCGTCCCAGCTGGTTTTGTGCCCATTCGATGCAGTAGTCGGCAATGGTTTCCCAACCCGGTTCGGCAATCAGCCAGTGGCTGTAGCCGCTGAAGTGTTTGAAAGTGGTGACCGCCGTCGAGCCCCGGTGGCGCCGATAGGCCGCCGCGACCGTGGCGGCGCGGACGCTACGGTCCGCGCCCGCAGCAATCAGCAACAGCGGCGGGCGGTCGGGATTGCCGAAGTCGATACGGCTACCGATGCCCAGCGCGTTGTCGAAGAATACCCGGCCCGGTGCCGGCACGATATGCCGCGCGTATGCGGCGGCCTGCCGCTCTGGCGTCAGTGTCTGCGCCATAGTGCGGGCGAAATGTTGCGGGCTCATGTGCAGCACGCCGCGCCAGCACGCCTGGCGCAGCAGCCAGGGCCCGCTGTCGCGCAGCCCTTCCAGCCCACCGTGGGCCGGTGGCGCGATGG
>NZ_AVOF01000151.1:0-7517 GCF_000465935.2 Pseudomonas sp. EGD-AK9 | reverse complement strand
ATGCCCTCGCCGTGCAGGTAGAGCAGGCCGAGGGCGAGCTGCGCGTCGCGATGCCCCTGGCGCGCGGCCTGTTCGAAGCGTTGACGGGCCTTGCTCGGGTTCGGCGCGGCGCCCTGGCCGTGCTGGTGCATCCGCGCGCTCTGGTACTGGGCGCGCGCCAGGCCCTGCTCCGCGGCCTGCTCGAACCAGCTCAGGGCGCTGGCCGGGTTCTGCTCGATGCCCTGGCCGCGCAGATACAGCTCGCCGAGCTGGTAGCAGCCGTCGGGCGAACGCTCGGCGGCGCGGCGCGCCCAGTGCAGTGCCTCGGGGTAGTTCCCCAGGCTGCTGGCGATCACCGACAGGTTGTACTGCGCTTTGCCGTCGCCGGCTGCGGCCGGCCCCAGGCAGGCGTCGCGGGCCTGGCTGTAGTTCTTGATGGTGAACAGCAGGTAGCAGTCGTTGGCCTGCTGGCGGTCGATCCCAGGCGATACCGCCGGGGGGGCGACGCGAGGACGCGGTTGGGCGCTATTGACGGCGGGGCGCGGTGTTGCGCCTGGTCGGGCAGGCGGCAGCAGGGCGGCGAACTGTTCGATCTGTTCCTGGCAGGAGTCGCCATAGCTGGCGCGCATCTGTTGCAGCGTGGCCGGGGTCTTGTCGCGTTCGGCGTAGCGACTGGCGACGCGCTGGCAGCGGCGCTGGCGCTCTTCCACCACCTGGCGCAGGTGCTCGGCGCGGCTGGCGTCGCTACCATGCTGGTCCAGGTAATGCGTCAGCGGGGCGATATAGGGCTGGTCGAACAGCTGCGCCAGTTCCCGGTCGTACTGCGCGTTGTTCTGCGAGGCGCCCCAGTTGCCCAGGCTCTGCGCCTGTTGGCTGATCAGCTCGCCGGTCTTGCTCAGCAGCTCGGCCGATCTGGCGAGCAAGCCGTCCTGGGCGGGCTGGCTCGAACAGCCGCTCAACCAGAGTAGGCAGAAAAGACAGGCGATCAGCGTGCGCACGGTTCCCCCCAACTTCACGGCTGCCGAGGCGGCGGGCAGCGTCTGCGTGCCGGCCTGTTCACTCTAGTCGAAAACCGCACAGGGTGATTGTGCGTGCACGCGGGGAGGGCGGAGGGGGCGGGAGTCGGCCGCGGCTGATGGCAGCCGCGGCCGGCGGGGACTCAGTTCAGCGCGTCGGTCAGCGCCTTGGCCGGTACCAGCTTGACCACCTTTTTCGCGGCGATCTCGATGGCCTTGCCGGTCTGCGGGTTGCGGCCGGTGCGTGCCGGGCGCTCGCTGACCTTCAGCTTGCCGACGCCGGGCAGGGTGATCTCGCCGTCGTTTTCCAGCGCGTCGCTGACAATTTCGCCCAGCTGATCGAGCAGGGCGCGTACCGAGGTCTTCGGCAGGTCGATGGCCTCGGCCAGGTCGCCGATCAGTTGGTCTTTGGTGATTGCCATGATGTAACTCCATTTTCGGGTGAGGGTTTCGGCCGCGGCGCCGGGCCTCTCTGGCCCGGGCGCTGTGGCCGAAAGCGGGGGAACGCTAGCACAAAAGCCGGCGCTCGGGCGCGGCGGTGAACTGGCATTAGTCGTCGGCTCCGGGCTGCTGGTTCCAGCGGGCGAGCAAAAAGCGCAGCTGGCCGCGGATGCCCGGCTCGCTGGCGCTGTCGAAGGGCAGGCGAATTTCCAGGCTGCCGTCGGCCTGCAGGGTGCCGCCGAGTGCCTGGTTGGCGGCATGCACGCCCTGGTTCTGCCAGGCGTGGTGCACCTGCCAGTCGCCGCCGGCGGCGCCGGGCGGGGTGATTTCCAGCACCAGGCTGTTGCGGAACAGGTAGCTGCCCTCGTAGTGCTGGTTGACCCAGAGTTTGCGCTCCACCTCGTAGTCCGGCACCCGCACGTTGAACGTCAGGGTGTAGGCCAGGCCCTTGCGCCGCTGGTTGACCCGCGCGCGGTCGGCGAGAAACAGACTGCCGAGGTACAGCTTGCCATGCTGCTTCGGCGCCTTGAGCCAGTGCTGGTGCGCCAGGCAGGCCACCGAGTCCTCCTCGGCGGTGCGCCGGCTGAGGTACCACAGTTTGCCGCGCGGCGCGGCGAGCACCTCGAACTGATACAGGGCGTTGACCGTCTGGCCCTGGGCCTCGGCCTTGCGCAGCTCCTTGGGCAGCGCGATGGCGTCGACCTCGGCCCAGATGTCCACGCGCACGTCGCCGAACAGGAAACGGCTGAGGTTCTGGTAGGCCTCCTCGCTGTTGACTATGCCGAAGTAGCCGGAATGCGCGCGGTAGGCGAAGGCCTTGGCGCAGGGGGCGCCCGGTTTGCCCTGGGCGTCTAGGCCGCACAGGGTGGCGTTGTCGATGCGCACCAGGCCGTCGCTGCCGTGGCCGGCGAAGGTGCGCGACAGGCCCAGACCGGCCTCGTAGTCCAGGCGGTTGGTGCCGACCATGCAGAAGAAACGCTTGGACGCAAAGCGCGCCTCGGGCAGCCAGTCGACCCGCTCGGTGGCCTGGTAGGCGGCCTCCAGGCCGAGGAAGCCGGCCAGGCGCTCGCGGTTGAAATTGCTGATGTCGCTCAGGCTCAGCCAGCTCGGCGGATTGATGCCGAGCAGGTCGATGCCGTTGTGCGGGGTGGCGTAGGTGAACACCTTGTCCACCAGCTTCGCCGCGCCCTTGGGGTCGAGCTTGGGGTTCTGCAGCAGGCCGCGGCAGACCAGGCCGCCCATGGAGTGGGCGACCAGGTAGCAGCGAAAGTCCGCGGCGGCGATGGCGTTCTTCGGGTTGCCGCAGACCAGCTCGCGCACCTTGAGGATCAGCTCGCCGAGCTTGCCGGCGAACACCTCCAGGCTCGGCGTGCTGCCGATGCCGAGCAGGCGCGAGGCCTCGTCGTAGTAGCGGTAGACGATGATCGAGCGGCTACCCATGCGGTTGTCCGGGTTGGCCGCCCATTCCGGGTCGAGGATGTCGTAGCCGTCCTCGTACACGTCCTGGTAGCCGAACTCCGAGGCCAGGCGGATCACCGGTGACTCGAAGACGAACTTGCGCGGCTGACGCGTCTTCTCCGCCACCGCGCGGTACACGGTGGAGCCGAGGTTGAAACCGCAGAAGGGGTCGGCGCTGGTCTGGTCGATCTCGCCGGGCGTCATGGCGTAGCCGCGCACGTAGATGATCGGGTGGAAGGGGCTGTGCGGGTTGGCCATGGGCGCTCCTGAACGGGTGCGCGCGTGCCTCGGGACTGCTCATCAGGGCCGGACTGCGGGATGCGACGAGTTGCGCGGGGTGCCAGCCAAGGCTAGCCGAAAGCCGCGGCTTGTCGCGGCATTTGGTCGGCCGGGCGGTGCGCCGGTGCGCCTCGTCTAAGCTACTGGTACCTGGCTAGTACCGGAGTGCCATCATGTTGCGCGCCTTCGCCGACCTCGGCTTTCGCTGGAAAATCGCCTTGCCCATCCTGCTGCTGGCCGCCTTGCTGGTCACCATGGGCGTGCTCGGCATGCGCGGCATCGCCCAGGTGGCCGAATCCAGCACCACCCTGACCAACCGCCATCTGCCCGCCATCAGCCTGCTGCTCAACGCCGACCGCGACCTCTATCAGGCTTTCGTCGCCGAGCGCAGCCTGCTGGGCGAAGGCGCCAGCGCGCATGTCGCCGGGCTCAAGGCGGCCCATGCCGAGAACCTGCAGCAGGCCTACGACCGCGTGCACAGGTTCGCCGACATGCAGCCGGGCAGTGAGGCGCTGGCGCTGGTGGCCGAGTTCGACCGCGGTTTCGAGCGCTGGAAGGCCACCTCGCAGCGGGTGCTGGAACTGGCCGCCAGCGATCCGGACGGCGCCAGCCGGCTCAGCTTCGGCGACAGCGAGGCGCAGTTCGAGGCGGCGCGCACCGCCATCGACAAGCTCGGCGAGCTGGAAGATGGCGCCGCCAACGCGGTCGGCACCGCCGCCATCGCCCGCGGCGAGGCACTGGCCTGGCAGCAGGGGCTGATCATCGCCATCGGCCTGGGCGTGTGCCTGGTGCTGGTGCTGGGCTTTCCGCTGCTGGTGACCCGGCCGCTGCACAACCTGCTGTACCGTATCGAGCAGATCGCCGATGGCGACGGCGACCTGCGGGTGCGCCTCGACGTGCTGTCGAAGGACGAGCTGGGCAAGCTCAGCCATGCCTTCAACCGCTTTCTCGACAAGCTGCAGCCGCTGATCAAGGAAGTCGGCCGGGTCACCGGCGAGGTGGCCGACTCGGCGCAGAGCCTGGCCGGCATGGCCGCGGCCAACGATCGGCTGATCAGCAGCGAACATGCCGCGGTGGATCAGGTCAGCACCGCCGCCACCGAGATGAGCGCGGCGGTGCACGAGGTGGCGCGCAACGCGCAGAACGCCGCCGATGCCGCACGCCATGCCGAGGCGCAGTCGCGCGAGGGCGCCGAGGTGGTCGGCGCCACCATCCATTCGATTCGCCAGTTGGCCCAGGAGGTGGAAAGCGCCTCCGACACCATCCAGACCCTGGAACAGGAAACCGCCAACATTGGCGCGGTGCTGGCGGTGATCAAGGGCATCGCCGAGCAGACCAACCTCCTGGCGCTCAACGCCGCCATCGAGGCGGCGCGGGCTGGCGAGCAGGGTCGCGGCTTCGCCGTGGTCGCCGACGAGGTGCGCGCCCTGGCGGCGCGCACCCAGGAGTCGACCAAGGACATCCAGCAGATGATCGAGCGCCTGCAGGTCGGCGTGCAGAACGCGGTCAAGGCCACCCATTCGGGCAGCGCGCGGGCGCGGCAGAGCGTCGAACAGGCCGCCGGGGTCGACCAGGCGCTGAGCGTCACCGGCGATTCGGTGCAGCGCATCAACGACATGGCCGCGCAGATCGCCACCGCCTGCGAGGAGCAGAGCAGCGTCACCGAGGAGATCGCGCGCAATATCAGCGATATCCGCGACCTGTCCAACGAGGCGGCGCAGACCTCGGAGCAGAGCACCCGCGCCAGCCGACACCTGTCCGAGCTGTCCCATGGGCTGGCCCAGCTGGTGGGCCGTTTCCGTGTCTGAATAGGCAACCGACGAATCTAAGTGATTGAAGCGGTTGTAACTTTGCGTTTAGTCGCTACAATGGCGCGGCCCGTCGCCAGGCGGGCAGCGTTATGGTGGCCCTGCCGGTCCCCTCGCATTGATCAGCCGTGAACCCGGTCAGGCCCGGAAGGGAGCAGCCGCAGCGGTGACATCGAGTGCCGGGGTGTGGCTGGTGGGGTCCACCTCCAGTTTCTCCGGCGTCCGCCGGGTCTCCGCAATTCCTCCTCTTTATCAGCATCTGCCAGTGGCGGCGTTTTCCTGCGCGCAAGAAAAAGCCCGCGACGGGCGCGGGCTTTGCGGTCTGCGAGGCTCAGGCCAGGCGATAGCTGAGCACGCTGTCCTGTTCCTTGAGGGTCTTGCGCAGGTCGGCGGGGATATTGCCGGCGCGCACCGCCAGTTCCAGGCGGATTTCCTCCAGGCCCTGGGCGAAGGCGTCGCGGTCTTCGAGCTGGGGTTTGCCGAGCACGCGGCTGTAGACCGTGCTGTCGCTCTCGTCGAGCAGGGCGAGGACGATGCTGCCATCCGGGCGCGGCGGGCTGAAACTGGCGCGCAGCGGGCTGAACAGACGCTCGACGAGTTGCTGGTTGGTGAGTTCCATGACCTTACTCCATCCTGAGGGTGACACTCTGTGACCCGCGGAACCTGGGTAAGTTCAGGCGGTCAGCGACTGTTTGGTGCGCTCGATCACGCGCTGCAGCGATTCACCGCTGTACTGACCGGGGTACAGCCGCTGGCTGTACTGGGCGATGCCGGCCTGGTTGACCAGGGTGAAGCTGAAGCTGCCCTTGCGAGTGGCCTGGATGCGGCAGTCGAAGGGCGCGAAGGCGCGGGTTAGGGTGCCAATGGCATCCTGAATCTGATGTTGAGTATTCATTTTTCTGGGTACTTCCTAAAAACAGCTGCGCGTCAGTGCGCGGAATATTGCTCCATGAGGTCGGCCTGCTACGGCCATTGGCATGAACCTGCTCGGAGCTTGATTAGCACGATAAAGTTCCGATGTTACGGTTCTTCAACGGGTCGGTACGTCGGAGGCAGGCAAAGCACTGCGCCAGGTGGCGAGTCGGCCTGATCAGTCAGCAGGTGGGATCGGGGAGGGCGGTAGCAGCGGCGTGCTACGCGTTGAACCGGGAAACCAGCGAGAGGGCGCGAGGCCCGAATGACTTACAGCGTGGTACGAACGCGGCGTATGGTAACGGCTTGGTCAAGAATTAGCCAGCGACATTTTTCCTCCGTACCGCGCGCCAGAGGGCGGGCGCGGGCGGCGGATGCAATTTGCCGGTCGCTCCGCTAGGATTAGCCCACTTTGCTTTCCTCATACGACGGTTTTCCATGAGTTATCAGGTTCTTGCACGTAAATGGCGTCCGCGCTCGTTCCGCGAAATGGTCGGCCAGACCCATGTGCTCAAGGCCCTGATCAACGCCCTGGACAGCCAGCGCCTGCACCACGCCTACCTGTTCACCGGCACCCGCGGGGTGGGCAAGACCACCATCGCGCGAATTATCGCCAAGTGCCTGAACTGCGAGACCGGCATCAGCTCCACGCCCTGCGGCACCTGCTCGGTGTGCCGGGAGATCGACGAGGGGCGCTTCGTCGACCTGATCGAAGTGGACGCCGCCAGTCGCACCAAGGTCGAGGACACCCGCGAACTGCTCGACAACGTGCAGTATTCGCCGAGCCGCGGGCGCTTCAAGGTCTACCTGATCGACGAAGTGCACATGCTCTCCACCAGCTCGTTCAACGCCCTGTTGAAGACCCTGGAGGAGCCGCCGCCCCACGTCAAATTCCTCCTCGCCACCACCGACCCGCAGAAGCTGCCGGTCACTGTGCTATCGCGCTGCCTGCAGTTCTCACTGAAGAACATGCCGCCGGAGCGGGTGGTCGAGCACCTGACTCACGTACTGACTGCCGAGAACGTGCCGTTCGAGGACGACGCCCTGTGGCTGCTCGGCCGCGCCGCCGACGGCTCGATGCGCGACGCCATGAGCCTGACCGACCAGGCCATCGCCTTCGGCGAGGGCAAGGTGCTGGCCGCCGACGTGCGCGCCATGCTTGGCACCCTGGATCACGGCCAGGTCTACGGCGTGCTGCATGCGCTGATCGAGGGCGATGCGCGGGGCGTGATCGAGGCGGTGCGTCACCTGGCCGAACAGGGCCCCGACTGGAACGGCGTGCTGGCCGAGATGCTCAACGTGCTGCACCGCGTGGCCATCGCCCAGGCCCTGCCGGAGGCGGTGGACAACGGCCAGGGCGACCGCGAGCGGGTGTTGCAGCTGGCCCAGGCGCTGCCCGCTGAAGATGTGCAGTTCTATTACCAGATGGGCCTGATCGGCCGTCGCGACCTGCCGCTGGCGCCGGATCCACGCGGCGGCTTCGAGATGGTGCTGTTGCGCATGCTGGCCTTCCGTCCGGCCGATGCGGACGATGCACCGAGGGTGACGCTAAAGCCCTTGGGGATCAGCCAGGCCACTGCTGATTCCCAACCAAGCCCAGTGGCCGGCCCCGCTATGGCGGCGC
>NZ_AVOF01000150.1:0-7537 GCF_000465935.2 Pseudomonas sp. EGD-AK9 | reverse complement strand
CCATGGCCTGGCTGTCGAAGGCCTCGGCGAACTCGATGCGCGGAATGCCGGCCTGCTCGGCGAGGGCCTCGGCCACCGGGGCGAAACCCCAGCACCAGGAACACATCGGGTCCATCACGTAGAGCAGGCGGCTTGCCATGGTCAGGCCTCGTTCAGTTGGCGGGGGTCGCGTCCCAGAGGATGCGGCTGGTTGCGCGCGCGCGCCAGCTCGATCTGCTTCTGCCGCTCGCGGGCGCCTTCACGGGTCTTCTCCGGCAGCGAGTCCCAGCAATGCGGGCAGCTGACGCCGGGGCTGTAGCGCTCGGACTGGCGGTCCGCCACGGAAATCGGCGTGCGGCAGGCGTGGCACTGGTCGTAGTCACCCTCCGTCAGGTCGTGGCGCACGGTCACCCGGTTGTCGAAGACGAAGCAGTCGCCCTGCCACTTGGTTTCTTCTTGCGGCACTTCCTCCAGGTATTTGAGGATGCCGCCCTTGAGGTGATAGACCTCCTCGAAGCCCTCGCCGAGCATGTAGCTGGAGGCCTTCTCGCAACGGATGCCGCCGGTGCAGAACATCGCCACCTTCTTGTGCTGGCGCGGGTCGAAGTGGGCCTTGATGTACTCGGGAAACTCGCGGAACGACTTGGTCTTGGGGTCGATGGCGCCCTCGAAGGTGCCGATGGCCACCTCGTAGTCGTTGCGGGTATCGATCAGCAGCACCTCGGGGTCGCTGATCAGGGCGTTCCAGTCCTGCGGCTCGACGTAGGTGCCGACGCGCTGGTTGGGGTCGACGCCCGGCACGCCGAGGGTGACGATCTCTTTCTTCAGCTTGACCTTGGTGCGATAGAACGGCTGCTCATCGCAATAGGACTCCTTGTGGTCGATATCGGCCAGACGGGCGTCCTCGGCGAACCAGGCAAGCAACGCATCGATGCCGGCGCGGCTGCCGGAGACAGTGCCGTTGATGCCCTCTTCGGCGAGCAGCAGGGTGCCCTTGATGCCGTTATCGAGCAGGGTTTGCAGCAGGGGTTCGCGCAGCGCCTGGTAGTCCGGCAGGGAGACGAACTTGTACAGCGCCGCGACGACGATCTTGTCGGTCATGGAATGTCCTTCAGTAGTCGCCCACGTAAAGGGCGGACTGGGGCTCGATCGGCGCGAACTCGCCGGATCGAGAAGCCAAACGAAAGCGCCGGCGTGGGCCGGCGCGAGGCGGATTGTAACAAAGCCGCGAAGCGCCGGGGCGAGTTGGCGACAAGGCGCGACAGCCTGTAGCCTGGCCCGGCTGCAACGCTCCGCAGCCCGGGTCGAGCGCAGCGATAGCCGGGGAGCACCCCGGCGTTCATCCGGCCTGGGTCAATGACCGCCGCGGCAGGTCGGCGAGGCCGGCGCCACGCCCTGCGCCGCCCACTCCTCGGGGGTGTAGGTGTGCAGGGCCAGGGCATGGATCTGCGCCATCAGCTCGCCGACCGTGGCATAGACCTTCTGATGCCGCTTGACCGCGTTCAGGCCGGCGAACGCCGGGCTGACGATCACCGCCTTGTAGTGGGTCTCCAGGCCGCGGCTGTGCATATGGCTCTCGTCCAGCACCGCGAGGTGTTCGGGCTGCAGATCGGCCAGCGCGGCGACGATCAGGTCTTGCTTGGACATCGTGGGCTCCATCAGGGTTGTTTCACGCCGAGCTCGTCGCTCATCTCGGCCAGCAGCTTGTTCACCTCCGGCACGGCGGTTTCCAGCTTGCTCTGGGTGATCTGTGCGGACTGCGCGGTGAGGGTCGGCATCTTCTGCAGCACCTTCTGCCCCAGCGGCGACTCGTAGAAGGCGATCAGCTGCTTGAGCTCCTGCTCGTCGAAGTTGCTGGTGTAGAGCTTGACCATGTCCGGCTTGAGCTTGTCCCAGCCCACCGCCTTGTCCAGCGCGGCATTGGCCTTGGCCTGATAGCTTTCCAGCAGCGCCTGCTTGCCGCCCGGCGCCTGGGCGAAGCGCTGGGCGAACATCTGCTGCACCTGGCCATACACCGGCACGGTCAGCTTGTCGGCATGTGCCAGCTTGAGAAAACGCTCGGCATCGGCGGCATGGCTGGCGGCATCGGCCAGGGCCAGGGACGCCGAGGCACTGAGCAGAACGGCGGTGCACAGCTTGAATAGATGAGGCATGGGAAGGCTTCCGGGGGTGACGGGTGAGTCTGGGTAGACTGCGCTGGGGGCATTTTGTGCCCAAGCCCGGTTTACCTCAAGTCGGCCGCATCGTGCGCCAGCGCACAAAACCCCTGCGCACTGCCGCACCCGCTGGTCAGTTGCCAAAATGCCAGCACTTGCCCATGCTTGAAGGTGCTCGGCATGCTGTGCGCCCCCGATTCGAATGGCGTGCGCACTCCTCGCCCCGGCAATTGATCGCCAGCCTGCGCACACACATGGACGTGCCCGATGACCAGTTTCGCCAGCCCCGCCGAATTCCCCCCCCAGCCGCTGTGCGACAGCAAGGGTCGGCTGCTGGCCGACGCCATCGGCTGGTCGAGCCGACCGCAGGTGCACTGCGCCCTGCGCGGCCACCTGGGCCGGCGCAAGCGCTGGAACCACTGGTGCATCACCACCCCGCAGTGGATGCTCGCGCTGACCCTGGCCGACCTCGATTACCTGGGCTACGGCGCCGCCTACTTCCTCGACCTGGACAGCGGCCAGGCCGTCGCCCACACCCAGTTGCGCCCCTTCGCCTTCGGCTGCCAGCTGCCCGACCTGCCGCTGGAGAGCCACGCCTTCAACCACCCGCGCCTGCAACTGCGCATCGACGAGCATCCCGGCCGCCTGCGCCTGACCGCCGCCGCCCCGGATATCGGCGGCCAGCCGCTGCAGGTGGCGCTGGACATCCAGCGCCCCGCCCACCTGCAATCGGTCAACCTGGTGGCGCCGCTGCAGGGCGGCGGCTTCCACGCCACCAGCCGCCAGCTCGGCCTGCCGGCTGCCGGCAGCCTGCAGCTGGGACGCAAGCAGTACAGCTGCGCCCCCGGGCAGAGCTTCGCCGCCCTGGATTTCGGCCGCGGCGTGTGGCCGCTGAACAGCCACTGGCAGCGCGCCGCTTTCGCCGCACCGGGCGGCATCGCCGGCAACTTCGGTTCCGGCTGGCTGGAACACAGCGGCCTGTCGGAGAACGCCCTGTGGTTCGGCGGCGAACTGCAGCGCCTGGACAGCCCGCTGAGCATCGAACAGAGCGCCCACGCGCCGCTGGCACCCTGGCGCCTGGACAGCGCGGACGAGCGCGTGGCGCTGCGTTTCAGCCCGCGCCAGCTGCACCGCGCCTGCCCCAAGCTGGGCCCCTTCCATGCCGACACCCAGCAGTGGTTCGGTCGCTACGACGGCGTGCTGCGCGGTCCCAAGGGCGAGCGGGTACCGGTGGACGGCGCCCTCGGCTGGCTCGGTGCAACCCACGCCCGCTGGTAATGGTCGCGATAGAAAATCCGCGGAACCAGTGCCCGACGCAACGGCCTAAACTGCCAGCCGTCCTACTCCCGGAGATCGCCATGAGCCGCACCGAAACCGACAGCATCGGCCCCATCGAAGTCCCCAACGAGGCCTATTGGGGCGCGCAGACGCAGCGCTCGCTGATCAACTTCGCCATCGGCACCGAGCGCATGCCGCTGGCAGTGCTGCACGCCCTGGCGCTGATCAAGAAGGCCGCGGCGCGGGTCAACAGCCGCAGCGGCGAGCTGCCAGCGGATATCGCCCGGCTGATCGAACAGGCCGCCGACGAGGTGCTGGGTGGCGACCACGATGCGCAGTTCCCCCTGGTGGTGTGGCAGACCGGCAGCGGCACGCAGAGCAACATGAACGTCAACGAGGTGATCGCCGGCCGTGCCAACGAACTGGCCGGCGGCACGCGCGGCGGCAAGAGCCCGGTGCATCCCAACGATCACGTCAACCGCGCGCAGAGCTCCAACGACTGCTTCCCCACCGCCATGCACATCGCCGCGGCGCAGGCGGTCAGGCACAGCCTGCTGCCGGCCATCGCCGAGCTGCGCGACGGCCTGCAGGAGCAGGCGCAGCGCCACGCCCACCTGGTCAAGACCGGGCGCACCCATATGATGGACGCCACCCCCATCACATTCGGCCAGGAGCTGTCGGCCTTCGTCGCCCAGCTCGGCTACGCCGAGGCGGCCATCCGCGCCGCCCTGCCGGCAGTATGCGAACTGGCCCAGGGCGGCACCGCGGTGGGCACCGGACTCAACGCCCCACCCGGCTTCGCCGAGGCCATCGCCGCCGAGCTGGCCGCGCTGAGTGGCCTGCCGCTGACCAGCGCGCCGAACAAGTTCGCCGCCCTCGCCGGCCACGAGCCGCTGGTGCAGCTCTCCGGCGCGCTGAAGACTCTGGCCGTGGCGCTGATGAAGCTGGCCAACGACCTGCGCCTGCTCGGCTCCGGCCCGCGCGCCGGCCTGGCCGAGGTGCGCCTGCCGGCCAACGAGCCGGGCAGCTCGATCATGCCCGGCAAGGTCAACCCGACCCAGTGCGAGGCGCTGTCGATGCTCGCCTGCCAGGTGCTGGGCAACGACGCCACCATCGGCTTCGCCGCCAGCCAGGGCCACCTGCAGCTGAACGTGTTCAAGCCGGTGATCATCCACAACCTGCTGCAGTCGATCCGCCTGCTCGCCGACGGCTGCCGCAACTTCCAGCAGCACTGCATCGCCGAGCTGCAGCCGGATGCCGTGCAAATGGCCGCGCACCTGGAGAATGGCCTGATGCTGGTCACCGCGCTGAACCCGCATATCGGCTACGACAAGGCCGCCGAGATCGCCAAGAAGGCCTACGCCGAGGGCAGCACCCTGCGCCAGGCGGCGCTGCAGCTGGGCTACCTGAACGACGCCCAGTTCGACCAGTGGGTGCGGCCGCAGGACATGCTCGGAGCCGGCAAACATGACTGAGGGCAAGAGCGGCGCCACGCCGCTGGAAGGCGACGGCAAACGCATCCTGATGATCTTCGGCACGCCCAAGCGCGAAAGCCTGTGCCATGCCCTCGGCGCCGCCTACGCCCAGGGCGCGCGCGACCAGGGCCATGTGGTGCGCCAGCTGAAGCTGGGCGAGCTGCAGTTCGACCCGATCCTGCGCGACGGCTACGACCAGAGCCAGAACCTGGAACCCGACCTGCTCGAGGCCCAGCGCCTGATCCACTGGGCCGAGCACCTGGTGTTCGTCTACCCGGTCTGGTGGGGCGGCCTGCCAGCGCTGCTCAAGGGCTTCTTCGACCGGGTGTTCCTGCCCGGCTTCGCCTTCAAGTACCGCCACCGCTCGCAGCTGTGGGACAAGCTGCTGAGCGGGCGCAGCGCCGACCTGCTGGTGACCCTGGACACCCCGCCCTGGTACTTCCGCTGGGTCTACGGCGCGCCGGCACACCGGCAGATGGTGCGCACCATCCTCGGTTTCTGCGGGATCAAGACCCGCCGCCTGGCCGAATTCGCCCCGGTGCGACCGTCCAGCGAGGAACAGCGCCAGGCCTGGCTGCGCAAGGCCGAGGCGCTGGGGGTCAAGGCCTAGGCAGCGCGTAGCGCTGGCCAGGGTTGCCGGCTCCTGGTGCGCGCGGCGTCTCTACGCCCTGGCCAGCCGCCTTGCCTTGCGCGCGCGCAGCCCGGCCAGCAGCGACGGCCCCAGAGCGGTCAACGCCGAGCCCAGCACCACCAGCAGGGCGCCGCCGTAGGCGATCCAGTTGACCTGCTCGGGCTGCACGTGATCCGGCCACCAGCTCGCCGCCACGGCCACCGAGGCGAAGGTCACCAGCGGAGTGATGGCCAGGGTGGCGCTGACCCGCGAGGCCTCCCAGTGCGCCAGCGCCTCGGCGAAGGCGCCGTAGGCGACCAGGGTGTTGAGGCAGCAGGCCAGCAGCAGCCAGCCCTGCAACGGGCTCAGCTCGAGCGCCTGCAGCGGCTGCGCCCAGGGCGTCAGCAGCAGGGCGCAGGCCAGGTAGATCACCATCATCACCTGCACCGAGTTCCACAGGGTCAGCAGCTGCTTCTGCGCCAGGCCATAGAAGGTCCAGACGAAGGCCGCCGCCAGGACGATCAGCACGCCGGCGGTGTAGGCGGTGAGCGAGGTCAGCAGCTCGCCCAGGCGCTGGTTGAAGAACAGCACGAAGCCCAGCAGCAGGATCGCCAGGCCGATGCCCTGGCCCAGGCTGAAACGCTCGCGGAAGACGAACAGGCTGCTGACCAGCAGCAGGATCGGCGCCACCTGGATCACCAGCTGCGTCGTGCCGGGGCTGAGCAGATTGAGGCCGACCAGGTACAGCACGTAGTTGGCGGTCAGTCCGGCGATGGCCAGCACCAGCAGCCAGGCGCCCTTGCGCCCCAGCGGGCGAAAGCGCGGCAGCCGGCGGGACGCGGCCAGGTAGGCGAGCAGCAGCGAGCCGGCCACCAGCAGGCGGTACCAGGTGACGGTGACCGGGTCCATCACCTGCAGCACTTCTTTCAGCTTGATCGGCAGGATGCCCCAGAGCACGGACGTGGTCAGGGCGAGCAGCAGGCCGTAGAGCCAACGGCCGGAGGAGATATGCATGGCGACCTCGAAACGGGCGACCCGGCAAGTCGCTCGGGCCGCAAAGCGCCATTCTAGGAGGCGGACCGCAACCGGCACAGTAACAGTTGGGCGGCGTTGCACGGCACAACTGTACCGCCCTCAGCCCTGAAAATGTCAGGCTTCCGGCGCCAAAATCTTGGAAAACTCGGCAAAAAGCACCAATCAGGCCGACAACCTCGACCACTGGTCGCTTCGCTCGGCAGGGCGCAAGGCGCGCAGTAGACTCAAATCATCCAGCCTCTGTAGATGGAGAGCCTTTTTATGTTCGGTCAACGCAGCCTCGACGCCCAACCAGGGACGCATTACCGCAGCTCGCGCCTGAGCGCCGTCAACGGCCAATATTTCTTTTCGACCCGCGAAGGCACCCTGGAAGGGCCGTTCGCGTCCCGCCACGACGCCGAATTGGCTGTGGCCCGCTATATCGATCGGGTGAACATGGCCGACAAGCTGCTGCGTCACAGCAACGACCATATCGACAACCTGCAGCGCCGTACAGTCCAGCGGGATCAGGAACTCTGAGCGTCTCGACGCCTGCCCCCGCTTATCCGCACCCTTGTCCCTTCGAGCCTGCTTGCCGTTGATTTGGCTTGCCGGCGATTTCCCCACCGGCTACGCGAATCGCCCCCTCAAATCGTGCAAACGAGTGGAAACGCTCGCCGATCTTCAAAGCCTTGCCAGCCCCAGATCCTGCCGGTGCGCGGCCAGATGCGGCAGCACCGCGGCCAGCAGCGGCTCCTTGAATGCCTCCTGAAAGCGATGGGCCAGCCCCGGAATCAGCTTGAGTTCCGCCCCCCGGATATGCGCCGCCACGTGCACGCCATGCATCACCGGCAGCAGCGGGTCGGCGGTGCCGTGCACCACCAGGGTCGGCACCCGCAGGCGACCCAGCAGCGCCACCCGGCTCGGCTCGGCGAGGATCGCCAGTAGCTGACGCTGCACGCCCTCGGGGTTGAAGGCGCGGTCGTAGGCCAGCTGCGCCTGCTGCAGCAACAGCGCACGGTCGT
>NZ_AVOF01000149.1:0-7544 GCF_000465935.2 Pseudomonas sp. EGD-AK9 | reverse complement strand
AGGGCGGCGGTCAGGCGGCACAGGGCCGCAATGGTGCGGGCCGTGGTCGTCCGGCGCACGACGGCCGCATCACCTCGCTCGACCGCGACGAGCTGCCGCGTTCGGAAGCCCTGGTGCGCAACCCGCGCGAGAAGCAACCGGTGATCGTGCACAAGGGCTCGCGCCTGGATCGCTTCCCGACCCCGGAGCAACTCGACGAGCTGGCCAACAGCAGCCGCCCGCGTGGCGAGAAGCCGGCCCTGCTGACGCGCAACCGCGAAGAGTAGGCCAAGGCCGCCAACGAAAACGCCGCCCCATGGGGCGGCGTTTTTGTTTCTGCCAGAACGTACCCCGGATGCAATCCGGGGTACACCCTGCGGTTACTGGCGGATACCTTCGATGGAGAGGATCAGCTCGACGGTCTCGGACGCCGGGCCGAGGTCCATGGCGATATCGAAGTCCTTCAGCTTCAGCGTGGTGCTGCCCTCGAAACCGGCGCGGTAGCCGCCCCAGGGGTCGGAGCCTTCGCCGATGAACTTGGCGGCGATCACCACCGGCTTGGTCACGCCGTTGAGGGTCAGGTTGCCGCTGATGTCGGCGGTGCCTTCGCCGGTGGACTTCACCGAGGTGGACTCGAAGGTCGCGGTCGGGTGCTTGCCGACACTGAGGAAGTCGTCGCTGCGGATATGCTTGTCGCGCTCGGCATGATTGGTGTCGACGCTGGCGGTGTTGAGGGTGACGCTGACGGTGCTCGCCTCGGGATTGGCGGCGTCGAAGCTGAACTTGCCGTCGAAATCCTTGAAGGTGCCGTACAGCCAGCTGTAGCCCAGGTGGCTGATCTTGAAGTTGACGAAGGCGTGCTGGCCTTTCTTGTCGATGGCGTAGTCGGCGGCCAGGGCCTGGCCTCCAATCAGGGCGCTGCCCAGGGCCAGGGCGACGAGGGTTTTCTTCAACATGGGTGAATCTCCTGCTGAGGTTGAGCGAAGGGCGCGGCTCGAGACCTGCGCCGGAAGGAACGACGAATCAACGGCCGAACATGCGCAGCAAGGTGCTGTCGCGGTCGATGAAATGGTGTTTCAGCGCGGCCAGGGCATGCACCCCGGCGAACAGTACCAAGCCCCAGGCCAGGTACTCGTGCACCAGGCCGGCGACATCCTCCTGCTGCGGCAGGCCGGTAAGCGTCGCCGGCACCGCGAACAGGCCGAACACCTCGATGGCGCGACCGTCGGCGGTGGAAATCAGGTAGCCGGAAAGCATCAGCACGAACAGGCCGAGGTAGAGCAGGCGGTGACCCAGCTTGGAGGCCAGGCGGGTGGCCCGGTCGTGGCTGGTCAGGGCCGCCGGCGGCGGGCTCAGCCAACGCCACAGCATGCGCAGCAGCATCAGCGCGAACAGCGTGATGCCGATGCTCTTGTGCAGCTCGGGGGCGCGCTGACGCCAGGGGTCGTAGTAACCCAGCTCCATCATCCACAGGCCCAGGCCGAACAGGCCGAAGACAGCCAGGGCCACCAGCCAGTGCAGCAGCACGCTGACCAGGCCGTAACGGGAGGGGGTGTTGCGCCACTGCATGGGAAGGCTTCCGTAGACGAGAGGTTGAGCAAGACTAGCGACAAAACTATCGATTTAAAGCGAAAAATTTCGCTATGAAATATCGAGAAATACGATATTTGCACGGTGGATTTCCGACCGGCCAGCTTAGTCCAACGCCGCCACCGCGAAGTTCGTCGGCAGGCGCCAAGCGGCAGCTGGGGGCGGATCGACGGCAGCGCCTTCTGGTAGGCTGTGCCGCTGAAGATTGGGAGATGCGCCATGAGCTTGAACGACCAGTGGATGCAACGCGACCTTAACGTGCTGTGGCACCCCTGCACCCAGATGAAGGACCACGAGCGCCTGCCGCTGATTCCGATCCGTTCCGGCTCCGGGGTCTGGCTGGAGGACTTCGACGGCAAACGCTACCTGGACGCGGTCAGCTCCTGGTGGGTCAACGTGTTCGGCCACCGCAACCCGCGGATCAACGCGCGCATCCGCGAGCAGCTGGACAGCCTCGAACACGTGATGCTCGCCGGTTTCACCCACCAGTCTGTGGTCGAGCTGTCCGAGCGCCTGGTGCAGATCACCCCACCCGGCCTGGCCAAGGTGTTCTACGCCGACAACGGCTCCTCGGGCATCGAGGTGGCGCTGAAGATGAGCCATCACTACTGGATCAACAACGGCCAGCCCGGCAAGAAACGCTTCGTCACCCTGACCAACAGCTACCACGGCGAGACGGTGGCGGCGATGTCGGTGGGCGACGTGGCGCTGTTCACCGACACCTACAAGGCGCTGCTGCTCGACACCCTCAAGGTGCCGAGCCCGGACTGTTACCTGCGCCCGGAGGGCATGGGCTGGGAAGAACATTCGCGGACCATGTTCGCGGCCATGGAACAGATCCTGGCCGAGCATGCCCACGAGGTCGCCGCGGTGATAGTCGAGCCGCTGATCCAGGGCGCCGGCGGCATGCGCATGTACCACCCAGTCTACCTCAAGCTGCTGCGCGAGGCCTGCGACCGTTACGGCGTGCACCTGATCCACGACGAGATCGCCGTCGGCTTCGGCCGCACCGGCACGATGTTCGCCTGCGAACAGGCCGGCATCACCCCGGACTTCCTGGTGCTGTCCAAGGCGCTGACCGGCGGCTACCTGCCGATGGCCGCGGTGCTCACCAGCAACGAGGTCTACGCCGCCTTCTACGACGACTACGCCACCCTGCGCGCCTTCCTCCACTCGCACACCTACACCGGCAACCCGCTGGCCTGTGCCGCGGCCCTGGCGACCCTGGACATCTTCCGCGATGACGATGTCATCGAGAAGAACAAGGCCCTGGCCGCGCGCATGGCCAGCGCCACCGAGCATCTCAAGGATCATCCGCATGTCGCCGAGGTGCGCCAGACCGGCATGGCCCTGGCCATCGAGATGGTCGCCGACAAGGCGAGCAAGACCGCCTACCCCTGGCAGCAGCGCCGCGGCCTGGCGGTGTACCAGCACGCCCTGAGTCGCGGCGCCCTGCTGCGCCCGCTGGGCAGCGTGGTGTACTTCCTGCCGCCCTACGTGATCAGCCCGGAACAGATCGACTTTCTCGCCGAGGTGGCCAGCGAGGGCATCGATATCGCCACCCGCGAAACCGTCAGCGTGGCGGTGGACAACCGCTATCCCGGGCATCGCGATCCGGGCTGATAGCGGCGGCAAGCTGCACGCGACGGGCCACAACTAAAAGCTGCGAGGGCAAGGACCGGTGCTTTAAGCTTGCAGCTTTCCACTTGTCGCCTGCAGCTGCCCCTATGCGCCTATCCCGTTTCTTTATCGATGCCCCCCTGTCCCTCGGCCAGCACGAGCTGCCCGAGGCCCAGGCCCACTATATCGCCCGCGTGCTGCGGCATACCGCGGGCGACGCGGTGCAGCTGTTCGACGGCAGCGGCCGCGAGTACCAGGGCGAACTGATCGAGGTGGGCAAGAAGGCGGTGCGCGTGGAGCTGCGCGAGGCGTTCGACGGCCTGGCCGAATCGCCGCTGCGCATCCACCTGGGCCAGGGTCTGTCGCGCGGCGAACGCATGGACTGGGCGATCCAGAAGGCCACCGAACTGGGCGCGACGGAGATCACCCCGATCGTCTCGGAGCGCTGCGAGGTGCGCCTGAAGGACGAACGCGCCGACAAGCGCCTGGCCCACTGGCGCCAGGTGGCGATCAGCGCCTGCGAGCAGTGCGGCCGCTCGCTGCTGCCGGTGATTCATGCGCCGCAGGAGCTGGGCGCCTGGCTCGGCGCGGTCGAAGCCGAACTCAAGCTGGTGCTGCACCCGGTGGCCGAGCCCTGGGCCGGCCATGCGCCGCCGCGCTCGCTGGCGTTTCTGATCGGTCCGGAAGGCGGCCTCGGCGAGGCGGAGGTGGCCCAGGCCAAGGCGGCCAACTTCCACGCCGCACGCCTCGGACCACGGGTGCTGCGCACCGAGACCGCACCCGTGGTAGCGCTGGCCGTGGCGCAGCAGCTGTGGGGGGATCTGTAGCCCGGATCAATGGCACACCAGCCCCAGGCTAGGTAGGTTGGCGCTGAGCGCAGCGAAGCCCAACAGGAAACCCGAAAGGCTGCGCTCGGCAATCCCTGGCGTACCACAATCCACCGTTGGGCTTCGTCGCACGCTCCTCAACCCAACCTACAGCAGCCCGGCGTCTTCCAGCAGTTGCTCCAGGCCGATCAGATCGGGGATGCGCACCACGTCCTCGCCGACCCGCGCCGCGCCCAGTTCAAGCGGCGCCAGCACGACATCGGCGGCCGCCAGGTCGCTGGCGACCTTCAGCGAGCGCGGGATGCCCTGCACCAGCAGGGCGATGAACTTGACCTTGGGCCGGCCGCCCAGGGCGTTGAGCACCGCCACCCGCGCGCCGCCGGCAATCTGCGCCTGACCGCCGCTGGCGGCCTCGAAGGACAGCAGCGGCAGGCGCAGGTCGCGCCAGGCGATCTGGCCGAGGAACCAGGCCGGCATGCCTTCGCTGACCTGCGGCACGCGGTAGGGGATCAACTCGGCCACCGCCACGTTGGGCAGCAGCAGGGTGCGGTCGGCCAGGGGCACCAACAGACCGGTCAGGTTGGCGGCGCTGTTCTGGGCGGCGACGGCTTGGCTCATTGAAACGTCCTCAACTGCAGTGTTCGGCGAGGTGGTTGACCAGCGCCACGGCCAGCTCGCGCGGGTCGGCGCTGAAGCTGCTGTAGCCGCCCTCGCGCAGGCTGTCGGGCATGCTCGGGCTGGCGCAGCTGTCGCCGCGCTGGGTCCAGATCAGGCCACCCTGGCGCTTGACGTAGGCCGCCGCGGCGCTGCCGTCGCTGCCCATGCCGCTGAAGGCGATCACCCCGCACTGGGCGCCGAACTGCTGCGCCAGGTTGAGCATCATCTGGTCGATGGACGGGCTGTAGGGCTCGGGCCAGCCGCGTTCGGCGATCTGCATCGCGCCGTCCTCGGCGAAACCCAGCTCGTGCTGGATCGGCGCCACCACCACCTCGCCGCAGCGCACCGGGTCGCCCTGGCGCGCCGGGTTGACGTGCCACTGGCTGTGCCGGCCGACCGCCTGCGGCAACGCGGTTTCGAAGCTGGCATCGATATGCTGGGCATAGACGAAGCCGATCGGCAGGCCGCCGGGCAACGCATCGAGGAACGCCTTGACCGCCGCCGGGCCGCCCAGCGAGGCCGCCAGCAGCCAGACCTGGCGCGCCGGCTCGCCAGCCTTGAACGGCGTGTCGGCCAAGGCCTGCGGCAATTCCAGGCGCGCTGGACGCTGCGTTTCGTCGAGCAGCGCCTGCAGGCTCGGGCCCACCGCCTGGGTCGGATCACCGACCAGGCGCTTGAGCTTGCCGAACAGGCTGCGCTCCCAGCGCGGGTAGTTCTCCGAATGGCGTTCGGGGGCGTGCCCCTCGCCGAACAGCACCGGCGCGCTGGCGCGCTCCAGCAGGCTGTCGACCAGCGGCGAGTCTTCCGACTGGGCCAGGTCCACCAGCCACAGGTCGGTGTCGCAGGCGGCCAGCGCCGCCTCGTCGAGGCGTGCCGGGTCGCTGTTGAGCACCACCTGGTAGCCGCCACCGGCCAGCGCCTGCTGCAGCACGTGGCGTTGCAAGGAGGTGTCGGCGATCACTGCAATACGTGCCGCGGATTTGTCTGTCATGTCCGTTTGATCCGGTGGCTATCCACCAACTGAGCGATGGTGTCGAGCAGCAAGGACTCCTGATAGGGCTTGCCGAGGTACTGGTTGACGCCGATGGCCATGGCCCGCTCGCGGTGCTTCTCGCCGGTACGCGAGGTGATCATGATGATCGGCAGGTCCTTCAGGCGCTCGTCGTGGCGCACCAGGGTGGCCACCTCGAAGCCGTCCATGCGCGGCATCTCGATGTCCAGCAGCATGATGTCGGGCTTGTGCTCCTGCAGCTGGGCGATGGCGTCCACACCGTCCTTGGCGGTCATCACGTTCATGCCGTTGCGTTCGAGCAGGCGGCTGGTGACCTTACGCACGGTGACCGAATCGTCCACCACCATCACCAGCGGCGGCCGGTCGACTTCCACTTCCTCGCTGATCGCCACCTGGCGCGAGGCCAGGCGCGGGGTCAGCTGGCTCTGCAGGTGCGCATGCAGCACGCGGATGGTCGCCAGCAGGTCGAGAATCACCACCACCCGGCCGTCGCCGAGGATGGTCGCGCCGGAGATGCCGTGTACCCCGGCGAACTGCGGGCCGAGGCTCTTCACCACGATTTCGCGCGAGCCGGCCAGGCTGTCCACCTGCACCGCCACGGCGTGCTCGCTGGAGCGCACCAGGATCACCGGCAGCGGCAGGCTCTGGCCCACCAGCTTGGGCTGCTGACCGTTGTTCAGCAGGTCGCCCAGGTATTTCAGCTCGTAGGCCTGCCCGGCGTACTCGAAGCGCGGCGCATCCGGCGCGTAGTAGGCCTCCAGCTCGTAGGGCGAAACCCGCACGATGCCTTCGATGGTGTTCAGCGGGATGGCATACAGGTCCTCGCCGGAGAGCACCATCAGCGCGCGGTTGACCGACACGGTGAACGGCAGGCGGATGGTGAAACGGGTGCCCTGGCCGACGACCGAGTCGATGCTCATGGAGCCGCCGAGCTGCTTGACCTCCGAATGCACCACGTCCATGCCGACACCGCGGCCGGAAATCTGGGTGACCTTCTCGGCGGTGGAGAAACCGGCCTCGAGGATGAACTGGAGGATCTCGTGGTCGGTCAGGTCGCTGTCGGCATCCATCATGCCGCGTTCGATGGCCTTGCGCCGCACCGCGTCGAGGCGGATGCCGCCGCCGTCGTCGTCGAGGGTGAGGACGATGTCGCCGCCCTCGCGGACGAGGTTGAGGCGGATGGTGCCGGTTTCCGGCTTGCCGACGTCGCGGCGCACGGCAGTGGGCTCGATGCCATGGTCGACGGCGTTGCGCAGCATGTGCTCCAGCGGCGCGACGATGCGTTCGAGCACGGTGCGGTCCATTTCCCCTTCGGCGTTGCCGACGACGAACTCGACCTGCTTGCCCAGCTCGCCGGCCACCTGGCGGACGATGCGGCGCAGTCGCGGCACCAGGCGGTCGAACGGCACCATGCGGGTGCGCATCAGGCCTTCCTGCAGCTCGGTATTGACCCGCGCCTGCTGCAGCAGCAGGGTTTCCGCGTCGCGGTTCTTCGCCGCCAGGGTTTCCTTCAGGTCGAGCAGGTCGGAAGCCGACTCGAACAGCGCCCGCGACAGTTGCTGCAGCTGCGAGTGGCGGTCCATCTCCAGCGGGTCGAAGTCCTCGTAACCGGCACGCTCGGCCTCGGCCTGGTAGCGACTGAGGATTTGCGCCTGGGTCTCGGTATCGAGGCGGCGCAGCTGGTCGCGCACGCGGTCGATGGTGGCTTCCATCTCGCTCAGGGTGAAACTGACGTCGCTGACCTGCTGTTCGACCCGACCGCGGAAGATCGAGGTCTCGCCGGCCAGGTTGACCAGGCCTTCGAGCAGGTCGGCCGGCACCTTGACCAGTTCCTGCGGGGCGCGACGGGACGCGGCCTC
>NZ_AVOF01000148.1:0-7588 GCF_000465935.2 Pseudomonas sp. EGD-AK9 | reverse complement strand
GGCCGGCTGCGACCTGGCGCGTCTGGCCGGGCTGAGCCCGGCGGCGGTGATAGTCGAAGTGATGAACGAAGACGGCAGCATGGCCCGCCGCCCCGACCTGGAAAAGTTCGCCGAGCAGCACGGCATCAAGATCGGCACCATCGCCGATCTCATCCACTACCGCCTGAGCACCGAGCACACCGTCAGTCGCATCGGCGAGCGCGAGCTGCCCACGGTGCACGGCACCTTCCGCCTGGTGACCTACGAGGATCGCATCGAGGGCGGCGTGCACATGGCCATGGTGATGGGCGAGATCCGCCGCGACGAGCCGACCCTGGTGCGCGTGCACGTGATCGACCCGCTGCGCGACCTGGTCGGCGCCGAGTACACCGGCCCGCAGAACTGGACGCTGTGGGCGGCCCTGCAGAAAGTGGCGGAGGCCGGCCACGGGGTGGTGGTGGTGCTGGCCAACAACGAGTCGTCGCAGGCGCTGCTCGAGCGCGTGCCGCAATTGACCCAGCCGCGCCGACAGTTCAGCCGCTCGCAATCGCGCATCTACTCCGAGGTGGGCACCGGCGCGCAGATCCTCCAGGACCTGGGCGTGGGCAAGCTGCGCCACCTCGGCCCGCCGCTCAAGTACGCCGGTCTGACGGGCTATGACCTGGAAGTGGTGGAAAGCATCCCGTTCCAGGGATGACCACGAGCTGACGGATGGCGCCGCCCCGGCGCCGTCCTCCGACCCGCCCCTGGCCGCCCGAGCCCGGCGCGCTTGTTTTTCTATTTCAAGCACTTACCCACTCAGCCTGGCGCCGCCCCTGCAGGCCACCGGCGATGCGGCCGCGCGCGCCGCGAAAATCGCCGCGATTGGGTCTTGCACAAAGCTTGGAATACCATAATATGACATTCCGTAGGCCGAGATATTTTGCCGACGCTGCCCGCCCCGGGAAACCGCCCTGAGCAGCCTCGGCCAGGCCAGTCACAACTGCTCCCTGAAAGGCGGGCACCGCCAAAGCCCGCTTGCGTACAAACACAACAACGAGGGCAAGCAAGATGGTGTTCAAGAAAACTGCTACCGCGGTGTTCGCCACCGCACTCATGGTCGCCGGCGCAGGCGCGGCCAGCGCCGCCGACAACCTCAGCTTCGTCAGCTGGGGCGGCACCACCCAGGAGGCGCAGACGACGGCCTGGGCCGCGCCCTTCAGCGCGAAGACCGGCATCAAGGTGCTGCAGGACGGGCCGACCGACTACGGCAAGCTCAAGGCCATGGTCGAGAGCGGCAACGTGCAGTGGGACGTGGTCGACGTGGAAGCCGACTTCGCCCTGCGCGCCGCCCGCGAAGGCCTGCTCGAACCGCTCGACTTCAGCGTGATCGACCGCACGCAGCTCGACCCGCGTTTCGTCTCCGACCACGGCGTCGGCTCCTTCTACTTCTCCTTCGTGCTCGGCTACAACCAGGGCCGCCTCGGCGGCAAGGCGCCGCAGGACTGGAGCGCGCTGTTCGATACCGCCACCTACCCGGGCAAGCGCGCCCTGTACAAATGGCCCAGCCCCGGCGTGCTGGAACTGGCGCTGCTGGCCGACGGCGTGGCCATCGAGCAGCTTTACCCGCTGGACCTCGATCGCGCCTTCAAGAAGCTCGACAGCATCAAGAAGGACATCGTCTGGTGGGGCGGCGGCGCCCAGTCGCAGCAGCTGCTGGCCTCTGGCGAGGCGAGCCTCGGCCAGTTCTGGAACGGCCGCATCTACGCCCTGCAGCAGGACGGCGCGCCGGTCGGGGTGAGCTGGAAGCAGAATCTGGTGATGGCCGATTTCCTGGTCATCCCCAAGGGCTCGAAAAACAAGGAAGCGGCCATGCAGTTCCTGGCCAACGCGGCCAGCGCCAAGGGCCAGGCCGATTTCGCCAACCTCACCGCCTATGCCCCGGTCAACACCGGCAGCGTCGCCCAGCTCGAGGCCGACCTGGCCCCCAACCTGCCGACCGCCTACGCTGAAGATCAGATCACCCTCGACTTCGCCTACTGGGCCGAGCATGGCCCGGCCATCGCCGCACGGTGGAACGAATGGCTGGTCAAGTGAAGCCCCTGGCCGTCCCTTCGGCCCAGGCAGGCGCCGGCGCATCCAGCGCCGGCGGCCTCGCCGCCAATCGAGCCACCATCATGAATCGCAGCCCTTCGCGCTGGCGCGGAGCCGCCAAGCTGATCCCCGCTCTGCTGTTTCTCGGCCTGTTCTTCCTCGCCCCGCTGATCGGCTTGCTGCTGCGCGGCGTGCTGGAACCGGAACCGGGGCTGGGCAACTACGAGCAGCTGTTCGCCAACTCGGCCTATGCTCGCGTGCTGTTCAATACCTTCGCCGTCGCCGGCCTGGTCACCCTGATCAGCCTGCTGCTGGGTTTCCCGCTGGCCTGGGCGATCACCCTGACGCCGCGCGGCTGGGGCCGCTGGCTGCTGAGCATCGTGCTGCTGTCGATGTGGACCAGCCTGCTGGCGCGCACCTACTCCTGGCTGGTGCTGCTGCAGGCCTCCGGGGTGCTCAACAAGGCGCTGATGGCCCTGGGCCTGATCGATCAGCCGCTGGAGCTGGTGCACAACCTGACCGGGGTGGTGATCGGCATGAGCTACATCATGATCCCCTTCATCGTGCTGCCGCTGCAGGCGACCATGAGCGCCATCGACCCCATGGTGCTGCAGGCCGGCTCTATCTGCGGCGCCAGCCCCTGGCGCAACTTCTTCCGGGTGTTCCTGCCGCTGTGCCGACCGGGGTTGTTCTCCGGCGGCCTGATGGTGTTCGTCATGTCGCTCGGTTACTACGTCACCCCGGCCCTGCTCGGTGGCGCACAGAACATGATGCTGCCGGAGTTCATCGTCCAGCAGGTGCAGTCCTTCCTCAACTGGGGCCTGGCCAGTGCCGCCGCCGCGCTGCTGATCGCCATCACCCTGCTGCTGTTCTACGCCTATCTGAAGCTGCAACCGGAATCGCCGGTGGCTTCCAGTACCGCGAGGTAAGCCATGCTGCTGTCGCCCAACGCCATGGGGCCGCGCCTGCGCGCCGGCCTCTACCTCGTCACCGGGGCCATCGCGGCCTTCCTGCTGCTGCCGATCCTGTTCATCGTGCTGCTGTCGTTCGGCTCGTCGCAGTGGCTGGTGTTCCCGCCGCCGGGCTGGACGCTGAAATGGTACGAGCAGTTCTTCTCCAACGCGCAGTGGATGGAGGCGGCCTACACCAGCTTCAAGGTCGCCCTGCTGACCACTGCCTGCGCCGTGGCCCTGGGGCTGCCCAGCGCCTTCGCCCTGGTGCGCGGCAAGTTCCCCGGCCGCGAGCTGCTCTACGCGCTGTTCACCCTGCCGATGATAGTGCCGCTGGTGATCATCGCCGTGGCCATCTATGCCCTGTTCCTCAAGCTGGGCTACACCGGCACGCTGTTCGCCTTCGTGGTCAGCCACGTGATAGTGGCGCTGCCCTTCACCATCATCTCGATCATCAATTCGCTGAAACTGTTCGACCAGTCGATCGAGGACGCCGCGGTGATCTGCGGCGCCTCGCGCCTGCAGGCGGTGCTCAAGGTGACCTTCCCGGCCATCCGTCCCGGCCTGGTGGCCGGCGCGCTGTTCGCCTTCCTGGTGTCCTGGGACGAGGTGGTGCTGAGCGTGATGATGGCCAGCCCGAGCCTGCAGACCCTGCCGGTGAAGATGTGGACCACCCTGCGCCAGGACCTGACACCGGTGATCGCGGTGGCCTCGACCCTGCTGATCGGCCTGTCGCTGCTGATCATGCTGATCGCCGCCGCCCTGCGTCGACGCAACGAACCCCGCGCCTGATTCATGAGGAAAAGCCAATGAGTGCCGTGATCCAAGACCACCAGAGCCAGGCGCCCCTGGTCAGCCTGCGCAACCTGAACAAGCACTATGGCGACTTCGTCGCCGTGGACAACATCAGCCTGGATATCCAGGAGGGCGAGTTCCTCACCTTCCTCGGCTCCAGCGGCTCGGGCAAGAGCACCACCCTGTCGATGCTGGCCGGCTTCGAGACGCCCAGCAGCGGGGAAATCCTGGTCGCCGGCAAATCCCTGGTCAACGTGCCGCCGCACAAGCGCGACATCGGCATGGTGTTCCAGCGCTACTCGCTGTTCCCGCACCTGAACGTGCGCGACAACATCGGCTTCCCCCTGGAGATTCGCAAGCAGGCACGCGGCGAACGCGAGCGCCAGGTCGAGGCCATGCTCAAGCTGGTGCAACTGGAACAGTTCGCCCACCGTCGCCCGGCGCAGCTCTCCGGCGGCCAGCAGCAGCGTGTGGCGATCGCCCGCGCGCTGGTCTACGAGCCGCGCATCCTGCTGATGGACGAGCCGCTCGGCGCCCTCGACAAGAAGCTGCGCGAGGACCTGCAGGACGAACTGCGCCACCTGCACCGGCGCCTGGGCATCACCATCGTCTACGTGACCCACGACCAGGAAGAAGCCATGCGCCTGTCGCAACGCATCGCCATCTTCAGCCACGGCAAGATCGTCGGCCTGGGCAGCGGCTACGAGCTGTACCAGAACCCGCCGAATGCCTTCGTCGCCTCCTTCCTCGGCAACTCCAACTTCCTCAAGATCAAGGCCCAGGGCCATGCGGCGGCCAGCTTCGAGGGCCAGTCCCTGGCCGTTCGCCCCACCGTGGGCATCGCCGAGGGCCAGGAACTGCTGCTGATGGTGCGCCCGGAGAAAGCCCAGGTGCTGACCCCGCAGCAGGCCGGGAGCATGCCGCGGCCGGCCGGCTGGAACGAGATCCAGGCGCGGGTCGCGGAAACCGTGTTCCTCGGCGAAAGCCTGACCTGCAGCGTGACCACCCCCGGCGGCACCCAGCTGACCCTGAAGGAGCTGTCCGGCAGCACCCCGCCCCTGCAAACCGGCGCCCCGGTGCTGGTGCGCTGGGCCGCGGCCGATGCCTGCGTCTACAGCCAGTGGCAGGAGAGCGACCTGAGCAAGGCCGCCGGCGCGCACTGAAGCAAACTCCCCCTTGCCCCCGCCCTGCCGCGCAGGGCGGGGGTTTTCTTTGCCTGTCGCCGTCGAATACGAGCGTAGGGTGCGCCGGGAGCACCAGCTGCTCGCCCCTTCGCCGGGTGCGCGCAACCTGGGCGGCCCCGCGTCACCCTACGAAGCCAGGCTGCACGACGCCGTGCATCGGGCGCACTGCGACCACCCGCAAATAGCGCTTGCACGAACAATATTATGGTATACCATCAGACACGAAAGCGCTGCTGGTCGCAGCCGATACGTCACGCAGGTACTCGAAATGATCGATGCACATACCTACAAACTCGTCATGGGCTCCTTTCCCTCCGGCGTCACCGTGATCACCACGCTGGACGACGATGGCCAGATCGTCGGCCTGACGGCCAGCGCCTTCAGCTCCCTGTCCATCGACCCGGCCCTGGTGCTGTTCTGCCCGAACTACAGCTCCGATTCCTACCCGCTGCTGATCAAGAACAAGCGCTTCGCCATCCACCTGCTGTCGGCCGAGCAGCAAAGCGAGGCCTATGCCTTCGCCAAGAAGGGCAAGGACAAGGCCCTCGGCATCGAATGGACGCTGAGCGAGCTGGGCAACCCGCTGCTGAGTAACGCCACCGCCATCATCGAGTGCGAGCTGTGGCGCGAATACGAAGGTGGCGATCACGCCATCCTGGTGGGTGCGGTGCGGAACCTGATCGTGCCGCCGCAGCGCGTCGAACCGATGATCTACTGCCGCGGCAAGATGGGCGCCCTGCCCGCCTTCGCCTGATCCCGATCTGTTGTGTGCTTGTCTTGCCCCCCTTGGTTGGGGGCTTTTTTATGCGTTCGCCGGCCGACGCCGGATGCCCGAGCGCGCTGTTGGCGCGGCTCACGAGGCGCCGGCGAGTGAATCGAGCACCCGCCGTTTGGCTGCCCGGCGGCGCACATGCCGGGCTCGACCTAGGGTTAATTCAAGGGCGGATGTTTTAGGGTAAAAAGACCTTGCAGATATACAGTATTATGGTATACCAATACGCAGCGACCAATTTTGCCTTGTTGCCGCGCCGCTTCGGCGCCAGTGGATCGATAACAACCCGAGCGCGATACGAGCGCCACCACAGCCGGCCAGGCCATGGCCGACCAGACACAGGTTCGAGGAACGCATCATGAAATTTTCTTTGTTCGTGCATATGGAGCGCTACGACGAGCAGACCAGCCACCGCCAGCTGTTCGAAGACCTCACCGAGCTGACCCTGCTGGCGGAAGCCGGCGGGTTCAGCACCGTGTGGATCGGCGAACACCATGCGATGGAGTACACCATCTCGCCGAGCCCGATGCCGCTGCTGGCCTACCTGGCCGCGCGCACCAGCACCATCCGCCTCGGCGCCGGCACCATCATCGCGCCCTTCTGGCACCCCATCCGCGTCGCCGGCGAATGCGCCCTGCTCGACGTGATCAGCAACGGGCGCATGGAGGTGGGCCTGGCCCGCGGCGCCTACCAGTACGAGTTCGACCGCATGGCCAACGGCATGCCGGCCACCGACGGCGGCAAGTACCTGCGCGAGATGGTGCCGGTGGTCCAGGCGCTGTGGCGGGGCGACGTCGCCCACGACGGCGAGCTCTGGAAGTTCCCCACCTCCACCTCCTCACCGCGGCCGCTCCAGCAGCCCGGTCCGCCCATGTGGATAGCCGCGCGCGACCCGGACTCGCACAACTTCGCCGTGGCCAATGGCTGCAACGTGATGGTCACCCCGCTGATGAAGGGCGACGAGGAAGTGGTCGATCTGAAGAACAAGTTCGAGGCCGCCCTGGCCAACAATCCCGAGGTGCCCCGTCCGCAACTGATGGTGCTGCGCCACACCCACGTCCACACCAAGGACGACCCGGACGGCTGGAAGGTCGGCGCCGCGGCCATCTCCAAGTTCTACCGCACCTTCGACGCCTGGTTCGGCAACAAGCAGACCCCGGTCAACGGCCTGCTGCCGCCGAGCCCGGAAGAGAAGTTCAAGGAGCGCCCGGAGTTCGAGCTGGACAATATCCGTAAGAACACCATGATCGGCACCCCGGAAGAAATCATCGCACGCATCCGCCACTACCAGGAGCTGGGCGTCGACGAATTCAGCTTCTGGGCCGACAACAGCCTGCCGCACGCCGAGAAGAAGAAATCCCTGGAACTCTTCATCCAGCACGTGGTGCCGGCGTTCCGCTGACAGACGCCGCAGGCGGCCGGATCGGGCGATCCGGCCGCTTCCCAAGAGCCTGTTCAAAGTCTCGCGAGCTAGAGCAATGCAAGGCAAAAACAGGCGAGGAAGCGGAGTTTACTGGTGTAAATGAGCATTCCGAGCCTGTTTTTAACGCAGCAGTGCCGACGCGCAGCAGACTTTGAACAGGTTCTAACAACCCACAGGTGGTCGAACGCCATGCACCTCACTGGCCTCACCCTCTGCATCCGCAAACCACTGCCCGGGGCCGCCATGGCCTATCTGCGCGGCAAGTGGACGCCCGCCCATCTCTTTCTCAAGCGCTTGCGCGCCTGTGTCACGGCCAAACAGAACGGCTTCTGGCAGATAGTCCGCTGATCGACTCGCCTCGCTGAAATTCGCCCGCGTCCGACGCCTTTGCGCTCGCCGCCCGCGCCCCCGT
>NZ_AVOF01000147.1:0-7592 GCF_000465935.2 Pseudomonas sp. EGD-AK9 | reverse complement strand
CGCGCTGGCCGGCCAGCAGCGGTGAGTCCGCGCCCAGCACCAGCCGGCTGAGGCGCTCGCCGAAGGCCGCATCGCCATGGCCGCCGACATAGGTCTTGGTGGTCTCGCTGTCGAGCAGGCGCTGCTCGGCCAGCTTGACCGCACGCGGAATCGGCGTCAGGCCCTGGGCGTCCTTGTACACGCCGACGCCCAGGTCCAGCTTGGCCGGGTGGCGGTCGAGGCGATAGGCCTCCATCAGGCTCAGGATCGGGTCGCCCGGCACCCGGGCGACGCTGGCGAAATGGCTCACTTGCGACCCTCGGCTGCGGCGGCCAGCAGGTCGGTACGCGCGGCCATGATGAAGTCGTTGCGGTGCAGGCCGCGCATCTCGTGGCTCCACCAGGTGACGGTGACCTTGCCCCATTCGGTGAGCAGGGCCGGGTGATGGCCGACTTCCTCGGCGATGGCGCCGACCGCGTTGGTGAAGGCCAGGGCGTGGCGGAAGTTCTTGAACAGGTACACGCGCTCCAGCTCCATATGGTCGCCGCGCACCTCGATGTTCCAGTCCGGGATCTCGCGGATCAGTTCGGCCAGTTCTTCATCGGACACCTTGGGCGCATCGGCGCGGCAGGCTTCGCATTGGGCTTGGGCAAGGCTCATGGGTTTTCTCCTGATTTTTTGTAGCCCGGATGAAATCCGGGGTCATGTCTGCGGGCGATCCCGGATTTCATCCGGGCTACTCGCCCCAGAGTTCCAGGGTGAGCGTAGGTTGGGTTGAGCTTGCGAAGCCCAACAGGGAGCGCGTAGCGCTCCGCTCGACATTGCTCGGCTAACGCAATGTTGGGCTTCGCAGGCTCAACCCAACCTACAGGATGGTCAGGCCGCCTTGGGCGGAAACTTCGGCGCGTGCAGGCCCATCCGCATGGCCTGGTGCACCAGCGCCATGATGTCCTGGTGGGCCAGCTCGAACAGGCGCTTGAGCTCGGGCAGGACGAAGTACAGTGGCTGCAGTATGTCGATGCGGTAGGGCGTGCGCATCGCCTCCAGCGGGTCGAAGGCCTGGTGCTCGGGCACGTCGGACAGGGCGTAGAGGGTCTCCTTCGGCGAGGAGAGGATGCCGCCGCCGTAGATGCGCCGGCCGGCCGGGGTGTCGACCAGGCCGAACTCGATGGTCAGCCAGTACAGCCGCGCCAGGTACACGCGCTCTTCCTTGCTCGCCTGCAGGCCGAGCTTGCCGTAGGTGTGGGTGAATTCGGCGAACCAGGGGTTGGTCAGCAGCGGGCAGTGGCCGAAGATCTCGTGGAAGATGTCCGGCTCCTGCAGGTAGTCCAATTCTTCCGGGGTGCGGATAAAGGTAGCCACCGGAAACTGCTTGCTGGCCAGCAGCTCGAAGAAGGTCTGGAACGGGATCAGCGCCGGCACCCGCGCCACCCGCCAGCCGGTGCTGGCCTCGAGCACCCGGTTGATCTCGCCGAGCTGCGGGATGCGCTCCAGCGGCAGGCCGAGCTGTTCGATGCCGTCCAGGTATTCCTGGCAGGCGCGGCCTTCGATCACCTTCAACTGGCGGGTGATCAGGGTGTTCCACACCTGGTGCTCGGCGTCGGGGTAGTGGATAAAACCGCTGTCGTCCGGTTCCCGGGCCAGGTACTGCGTGCCTTTCATCGATGCCTCCTGCGGGGGCTGTTGTTCTTGTCTTGGACAAAGAAGTAACCCGAGTGCGTGGACAGGGGCAGGGGCGGGCAGGGGGAGGGGCGGCAGTGGAACGGGTTAACCCGTAAAGAATGGATTACGGCTTCGGCGAAATAGCCGGATATCGCCTTGTCGCTGCGCTAGGCTGTCACATATTCTTGACGAAAATTACGCTGCCCGCGTCGATTTTTTCCTGGGGCGACCCATAACCAGCCTGATCCGAGCCTCGCCATGCGTATCAAAGTCCACTGCCAGAACCGCGTCGGCATCCTGCGCGACATCCTCAACCTGCTGGTCGACTACGGCATCAACGTCGCCCGCGGCGAAGTCGGCGGCGAGCAGGGCAACGCCATCTACCTGCACTGCCCGAACCTGATCAACCTGCAGTTCCAGTCGCTGCGGCCCAAATTCGAGGCCATCCCCGGGGTGTTCGGCGTCAAGCGCGTCGGCCTGATGCCCAGCGAACGGCGCCACCTGGAGCTCAATGCGCTGCTCGGCGCGCTGGATTTTCCGGTGCTGTCGATCGACATGGCCGGCAGCATAGTGGCGGCCAACCGCAGCGCCGCCCAACTGCTCGGCGTGCGCGTCGACGAGGTACCGGGCATGGCGTTGTCGCGCTACGCCGAGGACTTCGACCTGCCCGAGCTGGTGCGCGCCAACAAGGCGCGGATCAACGGCCTGCGGGTGAAGATCAAGGGCGACGTGTTTCTCGCCGATATCGCCCCGCTGCAGAACGAGCACGACGACAGCGAGGCGCTGGCCGGCGCGGTGCTGACCCTGCACCGCGCCGACCGGGTGGGTGAACGCATCTACCACGTGCGCAAGCAGGAGCTGCGTGGCTTCGACTCGATCTTCCAGAGCTCGAAGGTGATGGCCGCGGTGGTCAAGGAGGCGCGGCGCATGGCGCCGCTGGACGCGCCGCTGCTGATCGAGGGCGAGACCGGCACCGGCAAGGAGCTCTTGGCCCGTGCCTGCCACCTGGCCAGCCCGCGCGGCCAGTCGCCCTTTATGGCGCTCAACTGCGCCGGGCTGCCGGAGTCCATGGCCGAGACCGAGCTGTTCGGCTACGGCCCCGGCGCCTTCGAGGGCGCGCGCCCGGAAGGCAAGCTCGGCCTGCTGGAGCTGACCGCCGGCGGCACGCTGTTTCTCGATGGCGTCGGCGAGATGAGCCCGCGCCTGCAGGCCAAGCTGCTGCGCTTTCTGCAGGACGGCTGCTTCCGCCGCGTCGGCAGCGACGAAGAGGTCTATCTGGACGTGCGGGTGATCTGCGCCACCCAGGTCGACCTGTCCGAGCTGTGCGCCCGCGGCGAGTTTCGCCAGGACCTCTATCACCGCCTCAACGTGCTCAGCCTGCATATCCCGCCGCTGCGCGAATGCCTGGATGGCCTGACGCCGCTGGTGGAGCACTTCCTCGACCAGGCCAGCCGGCAGATCGGCTGCGCGCTGCCCAAGCTGGCGCCGGCGGTGCTGGACAAGCTGGCTCACTACCATTGGCCGGGCAACGTGCGTCAGCTGGAGAACGTGCTGTTCCAGGCGGTGTCGCTGTGCGACGGTGGCACGGTCAAGGCCGAGCATATCCGCCTGCCGGACTACGGCGCGCCGCAGCCCCTGGGCGAGTTCTCGGTGGAAGGCAGCCTCGACGACATCCTTGGGCGCTTCGAGAAGGCGGTGCTGGAGCGGCTGTACCACGATCATCCGAGCAGCCGCCAACTGGGCAAGCGCCTCGGCGTGTCGCACACCACCATCGCCAACAAGCTGCGCCAGCATGGGTTGGGCAAGGAGTAGGCTAGGCTGCGCTTACCGGGCGGGGGATCAGAACGGCGCCGGGCACTCGAAGCGCATCCGCGCGCCGCTCTGCGGGTGGGTCAGGGCCAGCATGCTGGCATGCAGGCAGAGGCGCTGATGGGCGGCCAGGGCCTGTTCGTGGGCATAGAGGCGGTCGCCCAGCAGCGGATGGCCGATGGACAGCATATGCACGCGCAGCTGGTGCGAGCGGCCGGTGATGGGGGTGAGTTCGACCCGGCACCAGTCGCCGCAGCGCTCGAGCACGCGCCAGTGGGTCAGGGCGTGCTTGCCCAGCTCATGGTCGACCACGTGGCGCGGCTTGGTCGGCGGGTCGTAGCGCAGCGGCAGGTCGATGCTGCCGCTATCGCCCTCGAGCTGGCCCCAGCACAGCGCGGTGTAGGCCTTCTCGGTCTCGCGGTCGTGGAACTGACGCGACAGCTCGCGGTGGCTGTCGGCGTCGCGGGCCAGCACGATGATGCCGGAGGTTTCCCAGTCCAGGCGGTGGACGATGCGCGCCTCGGGGTAGCCGTTGTCCTGCAAACGGGTGACCAGGCAGTCCTTGTTGTCATCGGCGCGGCCGGGCACCGAGAGCAGCAGGGTGGGCTTGTTGATCACCAGCAGGGCGGCGTCCTGGTGGAGTATTTCGATCTGGCTAAGGGGCATGGGGCGTTCGCAGCGGTCTTGTAGGAGCGAGCTCTGCTCGCGAAGCCTGCAGGCTACCGGCGTTCGCGAGCAGAGCTCGTGCCTACGGGGGCCTGGGACTATAAACGAACACGGCGGCCGAAGCCGCCGTGAACCGGGCCGGTAGCTATCAGCGATCCGGCAGGGTGATGTTGAGCTCCAGGATCGAGCAACTGCCCTGGTTCTCCAGGGCGACCTGGACCTGATCCGAGTCGATATTGACGTACTTGCGGATCACTTCGACCAGTTCCTGCTGCAGCGCCGGCAGGTAGTCCGGCTGGCTGCGCTGGCCGCGTTCGTGGGCGACGATGATTTGCAGACGCTCTTTCGCGATCGACGCCGGGGTTTCCTTTTTGCGTTCGCGAAAGAAGTCGAAAATATTCATTTAGCGAGCTCCGAATAAGCGTTGCATGAGTCCTTTCTTCTGCACGTCGAGGAAGCGATGCGGCACTTCCTTGCCGAGCAGGCGTTCGACCGCGTCGCTGTACGCCTGGCCGGCGTCGCTCTGCTCGTCGAGGATCACCGGCACGCCCTGGTTGGAGGCCTTGAGCACCGCCTGCGACTCGGGAATCACGCCGAGCAGACGGATGGCGAGGATTTCCTCGACGTCCTCGACGCCGAGCATCTCGCCCTTGGTCACGCGTTCGGGGTTGTAGCGGGTCAGCAGCAGGTGTTCCCGGATCGGCTCCTCGCCCTTCTCGGCGCGGCGCGACTTGCTCGCCAACAGGCCGAGCATGCGGTCGGAGTCGCGTACCGAGGAGACTTCCGGGTTGGTCACCACGATCGCCTCGTCGGCGAAGTACATGGCCAGGTGCGCGCCCTTCTCGATGCCGGCCGGCGAGTCGCAGACCACGTAGTCGAAGTTCTGCGACAGTTCGCCGATCACCTTCTCCACGCCTTCCTGGGTCAGCGCGTCCTTGTCGCGGGTCTGGCTGGCGGCCAGCACGAACAGGTTCTCGATGCGCTTGTCCTTGATCAGCGCCTGGGTCAGGGTGGCTTCGCCGTTGACCACGTTGACGAAGTCGTACACCACGCGGCGTTCGCAGCCCATGATCAGGTCGAGGTTACGCAGGCCGACGTCGAAGTCGACGATGACGGTCTTGTGCCCGCGCAGGGCGAGGCCGGTACCGATGGCGGCGCTGGTGGTGGTTTTACCGACACCACCCTTGCCGGAAGTAACTACGAGGATTTTGGCCAAGGTGATTCACCCCAAGAAATGAAGAAAAAGCGGGAATCCGTAGGCTGTTATTGGGCTTCCGGATGCCTTTTTGTGTCCCTGAAAATTGGCCGCAGTATCCGTTAAAGGCGGGTGATGTTCAACACGTCACCCGACAGGCTGACATGCACCGCATCGCCCCATAGCGGGTCGCGGCGCAGGTCTTCGGCGACCTTGTAATGACCGGCGATCGACAGCATTTCGGCGCCCATTTGCTGACAGAAAATCCGTGCCTTGCCGTTACCCTTGACGCCGGCCAGGGCGCGGCCGCGCATGGGCGCGTAAACATGGATGTTGCCGTCGGCGAGAAGTTCCGCCCCGGCGCTGACCGGGGCCAGGACGATCAGGTCGCCGCCCTGGGCGTAGACCTGCTGGCCGCCGCGCACCGGGCTGGTGATGATCTTGCTCGGCTTGTGTTCGGGGTCGGCCGGCTTCTCGACTTTCTTCGGTGCCGGGTCGAGCGGTCGTTCGCGCGCGCCGGAGGGCGGCAGCACCGGCAGGTCCATGGCCTCGGCGGCGGCGATATCGGCCTCGCGGCTGGCGCGGATGGCCAGGGTGCGCAGGCCGTGGCGGCGGCACAGGGCCATCAGCTCGGCCAGGTCCAGTTCGCCTTCGCCGTCCGGCAGTTTGTCCAGGGCCAGCACCAGCGGGGTGTTGCTGAAGAAGGCCGGGGCCTGGGCGACCTTTTCCGCGAGCTGCGCGTCGAGGCGGGCCAGGTCGTTGTGCGCCAGCTCCATCACGGTGATGGCGAGCATGCTGCCCTTGAGCTGGAACACGGGGTCTTGGGCGAGGAGATCGGCTTGGCTCATGGGAGGGCGATGGGCCTTGTGGCGAGTCGGAAAGTTGCCCGGACTTATAGCGACTCGAGCTGCAAGCCGCAAGCCGCCGACACCCTGGCTTCCGAGTCGGCGGGAAAACTGCGTTAGAATGCGCGGCTTTGCTCGTGCTCGGAAACCTTTCATGGATCGCCCACGCTTTCGCGCCTATTTCCTTCATCCGCGCTTCTGGCCGCTGTGGCTCGGCCTGGGCCTGCTGTGGCTGGTGGTGCAGTTGCCCTACGCGCTGCTGCTGCGGCTGGGGCGCGCGCTGGGCTGGCTGATGTACCGCACGGCCGGCTCGCGCCGGCGCATCGCCGCGCGCAACCTGGAGCTGTGCTTCCCGCAGCTGAGCGCCGCCGAGCGCGAACGCCTGCTCAAGGAGAACTTCGCCTCCACCGGTATCGCCTTCTTCGAGATGGCCATGAGCTGGTGGTGGCCCAAGGCGCGCCTGGCGCCGCTGGCGCACATCGAGGGGCTGGAGCACCTCAAGCAGGCGCAGGCCGAAGGCCAGGGCGCGATCCTCATGGCGGTGCATTTCACCACCCTGGAGATCGGCGCCGCGCTGCTCGGCCAGCGCCACACCATCGACGGCATGTACCGCGAGCACAAGAATCCGCTGTTCGACTTCATCCAGCGCCGCGGCCGCGAGCGGCACAACCTCGACGCCAGCGCCATCGAGCGCGAGGACATCCGCGCCATGCTCAAGGTGCTGCGCGCCGGCCGCGCCATCTGGTACGCGCCGGACCAAGACTACGGGCGCAAGCAGAGCATCTTCGTGCCGTTGTTCGGCATCCCCGCGGCCACCGTCACAGCCACCAGCAAGTTCGCCCGCCTGGGCAAGGCGCGGGTGATTCCCTTCACCCAGCAGCGCCTGGCCGACGGCAGCGGCTACCGCCTGGTCATCCACCCGCCGCTGGCGGACTTCCCCGGCGACAGCGAGGAGGCCGACTGCCTGCGCATCAACCAGTGGATCGAGCAGGTGGTCAGCGCCTGCCCCGAGCAGTACCTGTGGGCGCACCGGCGCTTCAAGACCCGCCCCGAGGGCGAGGCCAGGCTGTACGGGAAGCGCAAGTAGCTCGCCTATACTCGAATAAACCCCAGGATCTGCGCCGATGACCGTCATTGCCCGCCCCCACGAGCCTGTCACCGGGCTGATCCTCTCCGGCGGCGGGGCGCGGGCGGCCTATCAGGTCGGCGTGCTGGCGGCCATCGCCGACCTGCTGCCGGATGCCGCGCACAACCCCTTTCCGGTGATAGTCGGCACCTCGGCCGGCGCGGTGAACGCAGTCGGCCTGGCCTGCGGGGCGCTGCATTTCAGCGAGGCGGTGCGACGCCTGACCGCGGTGTGGCAGGGTTTTCACACCCATATGGTGTACCGCAGCGACTGGCCGGGGGTGCTGCGCCAGGCCGCGCGCTTCGTCGGC
>NZ_AVOF01000146.1:0-7619 GCF_000465935.2 Pseudomonas sp. EGD-AK9 | reverse complement strand
GCATGCGGCAGGTTGCCGCAGCGGCGGAAGGCCGCGTCGGGCTTGGTTATACTCCGCGCACCTAGGGAGTTGTCATGCTCGAACCCGTGCAGTTGCTGTCCGCCAGTCGCCAGAACCTCTGGCGCCTGACCCTGATCCGTATCCTCGTGCTGGCCGCCCAGGCCGGTTCGGTGGGGCTCGCCTACAAGTCGGGGATGCTTCCGCTGCCCTGGCTGGAGCTGTCGGCGACCCTCGGCGTGTCGCTGCTGCTGTGCCTGGGCACCGCCCTGCGGCTGCGTGGCCCGTGGCCGGTCACCGAGCTGGAATACGCGGTGCAGCTGGCCTGCGACCTGATCATCCACAGCGTGCTGCTGTATTACACCGGCGGCTCGACCAACCCCTTCGTCTCCTATTACCTGGTGCCGCTGACCATCGCCGCGGCGACCTTGCCGTGGCTGTTCACCATCGTCCTCGCCGGCCTGGCGCTGGCCGGCTACACCCTGCTGCTGGTGTGGACCCATCCGCTGGAGCTGCCGGCGGCGCGCGAGAGCCTGCTGGTCTACGGCATGTGGCTGAGCTTCGCCCTGTCCGCGGCGCTGATCACCTTCTTCGTCGCCAAGATGGCCGAGGAGCTGCGCCGCCAGGACGAGCTGCGCGCCGAGCGCCGCGAGGAGAGTCTGCGCGACCAGCAACTGCTGGCCGTGGCCACCCAGGCCGCCGGCGCCGCCCACGAGCTGGGCACGCCGCTGGCGACCATGAGCGTGCTGCTCAAGGAGCTGCGCCAGGAGTACCGCGACAGGCCGGCGCTGCAGGACGACCTGGCGCTGCTGCAGGAACAGGTCAAGCTGTGCAAGGACACCCTGCAGCAACTGGTGCGCGCCGCCGAGGCGGACCGGCGCCAGGCGGTGGTCGAGCAGTCCTGCGTCGAGTGGCTGGAAACCACCCTCAATCGCTGGCACCTGATGCGCCCCGAGGCCAGCTACCGCTACCAGTGCCTGGGCCGCGGCACGCCGCCGCGCTTGATGCCGCCGGCCGACCTGACCCAGGCGCTGCTCAACCTGCTCAACAACGCCGCCGACGCCTGCCCGGACAAACTCGACATCCGCCTCGACTGGGATCACCAGTGGCTGCGTCTGAGCATCCGCGACCACGGCGCCGGCGTGCCGCTGGCGATCGCCGAGCAGCTCGGCCGGCCGTTCTTCACCACCAAGGGCAAGGGCTTCGGCCTCGGCCTGTTCCTCAGCCAGGCCAGCGTGACCCGTGCCGGCGGCACGGTTAAGTTGTATAACCATGAAGAAGGCGGCACCCTCACCGAACTGAAGTTGCCGCGAGCCTATGGCGTGGCCTGACAAGGAAAGACCATGAGCGACGAATCCCTGTTCGACGGCGAAGAGCAACCGCACCTGCTGCTGGTGGACGACGATCCCACCTTTACCCGCGTCATGGCCCGCGCCATGAGCCGCCGCGGCCTGCGCGTGTCCACCGCGGCCAATGCCGACGAGGGCCTGGCCCTGGCCAGGGAAGACCTGCCCGACTACGCCGTGGTCGACCTGAAGATGGAAGGCGACTCCGGCCTGGTGCTGCTGCCCAAGCTGCTCGAGCTCGATCCGGAGATGCGCGTGGTGATCCTCACCGGCTACTCCAGCATCGCCACCGCGGTGGAGGCGATCAAGCGCGGCGCGGCCAACTACCTGTGCAAGCCGGCCGACGCCGACGACGTGCTCACCGCGCTGCTCTCCGAACACGCCGACCTCGACAGCCTGGTGCCGGAAAACCCGATGTCGGTGGATCGCTTGCAGTGGGAGCATATCCAGCGCGTGCTGGCCGAGCACGAAGGCAATATCTCCGCCACCGCCCGCGCCCTCGGCATGCACCGCCGCACCCTGCAGCGCAAGTTGCAGAAGCGTCCGGTACGGCGCTGACTGCGCGTCAAACGCAACCGTCAACCCCGGATTGCATCCGGGCTACGGAATCGAACGGGCGACGGTAGCAGGGCAATGATTAGCCGGCTAACATAGGTCGTCATACAACTCCCGCCGGGATCGCCATGTTCGCCGTCGTCCAGCAAACCCTCGCCATCACCGCGCCGGTGTTCGCCATGCTGTTTCTCGGCGTGGCGCTCAAGCGCCTGCACTGGATCGACCGCACCTTTATCGATACCGCCTCGAGCCTGGTGTTTCGCGGCACCATGCCGACCCTGCTGTTTCTCGGCATAGTCCGGGCCGATCTGGGCACCGCCCTGCAGCCGGCGCTGCTGCTGTTCTTCGTCGCCGCCACCCTGGTCTGCTTCGTCCTGGCCTGGGGTTGGGCGATCTGGCGCATCCCCTTCGAGGATCGCGGCATCTACACCCAGGGCGCCTTTCGCGGCAACAACGGCATCGTCGGTCTGGCTCTGGCCACCAGCCTCTACGGCGACTACGGCCTGTCCCTGGGGGCGGTGCTCGGCGGGGTGGTGATCCTCTGCTACAACGTGCTCTCGGCCATCGTCCTGGCCATCTACAGCCCCGGCGCCAAGACCGGGCCGCTGGCCATCGCCAGGAGCATCCTGAGCAATCCGCTGATCATCGGCGTGTTGCTGGCGATTCCCTTCGCCTACTGGCGGATCGCGTTGCCGGACTGGCTGCTGACCTCGGCCGAGTACTTCGCGCAGATGACCCTGCCACTGGCGCTGATCTGCATCGGCGGTACCCTCAGCCTGGCCTCGCTGCGCCGCAGCAGCGGCACGGCGCTGAGCTCCAGCCTGATGAAGATGGTCTGGCTGCCGCTGCTGGCAACCGCGGGCGCCTGGCTGTACGGCTTTCGCGAGGCGGATCTGGCGATCCTCTTCCTCTACTTCGCCAGCCCCACGGCGGCGGCCAGCTTCGTCATGGCCCGCGCCGTGGGCGCCAACCACGAACTGGCGGCGGCGATCATCGTGATCACCACCTTGGCGGCGGTGGTGACCACCAATGTTGGGCTGTTGCTATTGCAATGGGGCGGCTGGATCTAGCGAGCGGCGGGCCGCCTGCGGGAGGGGCTGCAGCGGCGACCCGCGCTGGGTTCGCGGCTGAAGCCCCTCCCACGGCCGCATGCCCACCTCAACTGCTGCGCTGGCAGTCCTCGATCACTTCCTGCGCCGCGCGGAAGGCGTCGATGCTGGCCGGCACGCCGGCGTAGACCGCGCAGTGCAGCAGGGTCTCGCGGATTTCCTCCACCGTGCAGCCGTTGTTCAGCGCGCCACGCACATGGCCCTTGAGTTCCTGCGGGCACTTCAGCGCGGTCAGCGCGGCCAGGGTGATCAGGCTGCGGGTGGCGCGCGGCAGGCCGTCTCGGGTCCACACGCCGCCCCAGGCGTGCTCGTTGACGAAGTCCTGCAGCGGTTGGGTGAACGCGGTGGCGTTGCCCAGGGCGCGCTCGACGAAGGCGTCGCCCATCACCTCGCGGCGTACCTTGAGGCCCTGCTCGTGGTTGTCGCTCATGTTCAGATCTCCTGGCCGCGCTGCTTGTGCCAGGCACGCACGGCGATGATCGCGAGGGTCACGGCGGTCAGCGGCAGCACGTAGCCGATCATCGCCTCGCCGAAGGTCTGGGCGAACGGCCGGCCGGTGGCGAACAGCACCAGGTAGCCGGTGTAGGCCGCGTAGTAGGCGAGGAACAGCGCGCCTTCCCAGCGGTTGATGCGGTAGCCGGCGAAGAAGATCGGCAGGCAGGCCACGGCCACCGCGATCATCACCGGGAAGTCGAAGGCCAGGGCGTTGGGCGACACGGAAATCGCCGCCGGCGCCACCAGCGAGGCCAGGCCCAGCACGCACAGCAGGTTGAAGATGTTGCTGCCGACTATGTTGCCCACGGCGATGTCGCGCTCGCCCTTGAAGGCGGCGATGATCGAGGTGGCCAGCTCCGGCAGCGAGGTGCCGACGGCAATCACGGTCAGGCCGATCACCAGCTCCGACAGGCCGAGGGCGCGGGCCAGTTGCACGGCGCCTTCGACCAGCAGGTTGGAGCCGCCCACCAGCAGCACCAGGCCGGCGACGATCAGGCCCAGGTTGACCACCCAGGCATGGGGTTTGGCCGGTTCGTTCAGGCCGAATTCCTTGGCGAACTCGTCGTCTGCGCCGCCCTTGTCCTGGCGGGCGCTGTAGATCAGGAAGCCGGTGTAGGCCAGCACGCCGGCGAACAGCAGGGCGCCGTCGAGGCGGCTCAGTTCGCCGTCCCAGGCCAGGGCGAAGGTCACCAGGCTGGCACCGATCATGATCGGCACGTCGAGGCGGATCAGTTGGCGCGAGACGATCAGCGGCGCGACCAGGGCGGTCAGGCCGAGAATCAGCAGGACGTTGGCGATGTTGCTGCCGACCACGTTGCCGATCGCCAGGTCGCCGCTGCCGTTGATCGCCGACTGCACGCTGACCGCGGTTTCCGGCGCGCTGGTGCCGAAGGCCACCACGGTGAGGCCGATGATCAGCGGCGGGATGCCGAACTGCGCGGCCAGCTTGGCGGCGCCGCGTACCAGCACCTCGGCGCCGGCGACCAGCAGCACCAGGCCGGCGATCAGGTAGACGTAGGTCATCATTGTCATTGCGGGGGCTCCGGGAAAAATGCGGCTAGTGTAGCGATGGCGTATCGCCGCGCCAGAGGGGCGGGGGCGCTATTTGTTACCAGTCCTGTTTCACTTCAGCTGCTCGACCCGCACCGGCACCACGCCGGAGCGCAGCATGCCCAGGCGTTCGGCGGCGGCGCGCGAGACGTCGATGATGCGCCCGCGCACGAAGGGGCCGCGGTCGTTGATGCGCACCACCACGCTGCGTTCGTTGCTCAGATTGGTGACCCGCACCCGGGTGCCGAACGGCAGGCTGCGGTGCGCGGCGGTCAGCGCGTGCTGGTCGAAGCGCTCGCCGCTGGCGGTCTTGCGACCATGGTGGCGGTCGCCATAGTAGGAGGCCTTGCCGGTCTCCGTGGCACCGCTACCGCTGCCGCTGCCGAAGGTGGAGCAGCCGGCGAGCACGGCGAGCAGGCCGAGCACGACGACGGCCTGTAGCCCGGATGCAATCCGGGGGCGCAAGGATTCCCGGATTGCATCCGGGTTACAAATGAGCATCGTCTGGTTCTCCAGGTAAACGAACGCCGGGCAAGCCCGGCGTCGTTACAGCTGTTGCAAGCGAGCCGATCCGGCTCAGCCTTCGAGCTTCTTCTTCAGCAGTTCGTTCACTTGCCCCGGGTTGGCCTTGCCTTTCGAGGCCTTCATCGCCTGGCCGACGAAGAAGCCGAACATCTTGCCGCGCTTGGCTTCGTCGCTGGCGCGATACTGCTCGACCTGCTCGGCGTTGGCCGCCAGCACTTCGTCGAGCATCTTCTCGATGGCGCCGGAGTCGGTGACCTGCTTGAGGCCCTTCTTCTCGATCACTTCATCGGCGCTGGTGCCTTCGCCGGCCGCCAGGGCCTCGAACACCATCTTGGCGATCTTGCCGCTGATGGTGTTGTCCTTGATGCGCAGGATCATCCCGCCCAGCTGTTCGGCGGACACCGGCGACTGCTCGATTTCCAGGTTGTCCTTGTTGAGCAGGCTGGACAGCTCGCCCATCACCCAGTTGGCCGCCAGCTTGGCGTCGCCGCACACCGCATTGACCGCCTCGAAGTAGTCGGCCAGCTCGCGACTGGCGGCCAGCACCGTGGCGTCGTAGGCGGACAGGCCGAACTGGCTCTCGAAACGCTCGCGCTTCTGTACCGGCAGCTCCGGCAGGCTGGCGCGCACCTCGTCGAGGAAGCTTGGCTCGATCACCACCGGCAGCAGATCGGGGCAGGGGAAGTAGCGGTAGTCGTTGGCTTCCTCCTTGCTGCGCATGGAGCGGGTCTGGTCCTTGTTCGGGTCGTACAGGCGGGTTTCCTGCACCACCTGGCCGCCGTCCTCGATCAGCTCGATCTGCCGCTGCACCTCGTGGTTGATGGCCTTTTCGATAAAGCGGAAGGAGTTGACGTTCTTGATCTCGGCGCGGGTGCCGAACTCGACCTGACCCTTGGGCCGTACCGAGACGTTGCAGTCGCAGCGCAGCGAGCCTTCGGCCATGTTGCCGTCGCAAATCCCTAAGTAACGCACCAGGGCGTGGATGGCCTTGACATAGGCCACCGCCTCCTTGGCCGAGCGGATGTCCGGCTCCGACACAATCTCAAGGAGCGGAGTGCCGGCACGGTTGAGGTCGATGCCGCTCATGCCGTGGAAGTCTTCGTGCAGGCTCTTGCCGGCGTCCTCTTCCAGGTGCGCGCGGGTGATGCCGATGCGCTTGACCGTGCCGTCTTCCAGGCTGATGTCCAGATGGCCCTTGCCGACGATGGGATGCTCCATCTGGCTGGTCTGGTAGCCCTTGGGCAGGTCCGGATAGAAGTAGTTCTTGCGGGCGAAGACGTTCTGCGGCGCGATGTGCGCGTCGATCGCCAGGCCGAACTTCACCGCCATGCGCACCGCCTCGGCGTTGAGCACCGGCAGGGTGCCGGGCATGCCGAGGTCGATCAGGCTGGCCTGGGTGTTGGGCTCGGCGCCGAAGCTGGTGGCGCTGGCCGAGAAGATCTTCGATTGGGTGCTGAGCTGAGCGTGGATCTCGAGCCCGATGACTGTTTCCCATTGCATCTTTGTCGTCCTCAGAAGCCGCTCGGTGCTTGTTTATGCCAGTCGCTGACCTGCTGGTACTGGTGCGCGACATTCAGCAGGCGGCCTTCCTGGAAGTAGTTGCCGAGCAGCTGCACGCCCACCGGCAGGCCATCGACGAAGCCGGCCGGCATCGACAGGCCGGGGATGCCGGCCAGGTTGGCGGTGATGGTGTAGATGTCTTCCAAGTAGGCGGAAACCGGGTCCGCGTTCTTCTCGCCGAGCTTCCAGGCCAGGTTCGGCGTGGTCGGGCCGAGGATCAGGTCGACCTCATTGAAGGCGGCGACGAAGTCGTTCTTGATCAGCCGGCGGATCTGCTGCGCCTTGATGTAGTAGGCGTCGTAGTAACCGGCCGACAGGGCGTAGGTGCCGACCATGATGCGCCGCTTGACCTCGGCGCCGAAGCCTTCGCCACGCGAACGCTTGTACAGGTCTTCGAGGTTGACCGGGTTTTCGCAGCGGTAGCCGAAGCGCACGCCGTCGAAGCGCGACAGGTTGGAGCTGGCCTCGGCCGGCGCGATCACGTAGTAGGCGGGAATCGCGTGCTGCATGTTCGGCAACGAGATGTCCTTCACCGTGGCGCCGAGCTTCTTCAGCTCCTCGACCACGGCCTGCACCTTCTCGCCGATACGTGCGTCGAGGCCGGCGCCGAAATATTCCTTCGGCAGGCCAATACGCAGGCCGGCCAGCGGCTGGCTCAGGGCGGCCAGGTAGTCGTCCACCGGCTGCTCGACGCTGGTGCTGTCCTTGGCATCGAAGCCGGCCATAGCGCCGAGCAGCAGGGCGCAGTCCTCGGCGGTGCGGGCCAGCGGGCCGCCCTGATCGAGGCTGGAGGCGTAGGCGATCATGCCCCAGCGCGAAACCCGGCCGTAGGTGGGCTTGATCCCGGTGAGGTTGGTCAGCGCCGGCAGCAGCACGAACTGCGCCAGCAGGCCGATCAGCGGCGCCTTGGGCGCTCGGGCGATGCGGCGGAAATCCTCGGCGCGCAGGTCGAGCGACACGCCGAACATCATCAGGGCGACGA
>NZ_AVOF01000145.1:0-7679 GCF_000465935.2 Pseudomonas sp. EGD-AK9 | reverse complement strand
GACCTGCGCAACGGCCCGCAGGTGCGCGCCATGCAGCGCCTCGGCCGCGAGCGCCTGGATGCCTTCGTGCCGCGCCTGCTGGCGCAGACCGTGGAGCACGAGGCGCCGGACCTGGTGCTGGAGCGGGTGCTGCCGCTGGTGGAAAAGGTCGCGCGACGCTCGGCCTACCTGGTGCTGCTCTCCGAGAACCCCGGCGCGCTGCAGCGGCTGATCGCCCTGTGCGCCGCCAGCCCGTGGATCGCCGAGCAGATCGCGCGTTTCCCGCTGCTGCTCGACGAGCTGCTCAACGAGGGCCGGCTGTATCACCCGCCGCTGGCGCCGGAGCTGGCCGCCGAGCTGCGCGAGCGGCTGATCCGCATTCCCGAGGACGACCTGGAGCAGCAGATGGAGGCGCTGCGTCACTTCAAGCTGGCCCACAGCCTGCGCGTGGCGGCCTCGGAGATCGCCGGCACGCTGCCGCTGATGAAGGTCTCGGACTACCTGACCTGGCTGGCCGAGGCCATTCTCGACCAGGTGCTGGCGCTGGCCTGGCAGCACACGGTGCAGCGTCATGGCCGGCCGTTTCGTACCGATGGTACGCCCTGCGACCCCGATTTCATCATCGTCGGCTACGGCAAGGTCGGCGGCCTGGAGTTCGGCCACGGCTCGGACCTGGACCTAGTGTTTATCCACGATGGCGATCCGCAGGCCGAGACCGATGGCGCCAAGCCCATCGATGGCGCGCAGTTCTTCACCCGCCTGGGCCAGCGCATCATCCACCTGCTGACCACCCAGACCACCTCCGGCGCGCTCTACGAGGTGGACATGCGCCTGCGGCCTTCGGGGGCGGCGGGGCTGCTGGTCAGTTCGCTCGGCGCATTCCAGCGCTACCAGGAGAGCGAGGCCTGGACCTGGGAGCACCAGGCGCTGGTGCGCGCGCGGGTGCTGGTGGGCTGCGAGCGGCTGGCCGGCGAGTTCGCCCGGGTACGTGGCGAGGTGCTCGGCCGCCGGCGCGATATCGCCGCGCTACGCAGCGAGGTCAGCGAGATGCGGGCGAAGATGCGCGACAACCTCGGCACCCGCGCCACCGCCGCCGGCACCGCGGAGAATGCCTTCGAGGCCACGGCCTCCTTCGATCTGAAGCAGGATGCCGGTGGTATCGTCGATATCGAATTTATGGTGCAATACGCGGCCCTGGCCTGGTCGTGGCAACACCCGCAGCTGCTCGAGTTCACCGACAATATCCGCATTCTGGAAGGGCTGGAGCGGGTCGGTCTGATGTCCCCCGAGGATGCCGGTCTGCTGCGCGAGGTCTACAAGGTTTACCGCTCGGCCGCCCACCGCCAGGCGCTGCAGAAGCAGCCTGGGGTGGTGCCGGGCGATCAGTTCCAGGCCGAACGCCGCGCCGTGATGCGCCTGTGGCGGCAGCTGGAACTGAGCTGAATAACGGGGGCGATGGCCCCGAGCATGATTGAACCGCGAAGCGAATTGAGGAGCAGGCAAGATGTCGATGTCCGACCGTGATGGCGTGATCTGGTACGACGGCGAGCTGGTGCCGTGGCGCGAAGCCAACACCCATGTGCTGACCCACACCCTGCACTACGGCATGGGCGTGTTCGAGGGCGTGCGCGCCTACAACACCCCGGACGGCACCGCGATCTTCCGCCTGCAAGCGCACACCGATCGCCTGTTCGACTCGGCGCACATCTTCAACATGCAGATCCCCTTCTCCAAGGAAGAGATCAACCAGGCGCAGCGCGCCGCGGTGCGCGAGAACGGCCTCGAAAGCGCCTACCTGCGCCCGATGGTGTTCTTCGGCAGCGAAGGCATGGGCCTGCGCGCCTCCGGCCTCAAGGTGCACGTGATAGTCGCCGCCTGGCACTGGGGCGCCTACATGGGCGAAGAGGCGCTGGTCAACGGCATCAAGGTGCGCACCAGCTCCTACACCCGCCACCACGTCAACATCTCCATGACCCGCGCCAAGGCCAACGGCAACTACATCAACTCGATGCTGGCCCTGCAGGAGGCCATCTCCGGCGGCGCCGACGAGGCCATGCTGCTGGATCCGGAAGGCTACGTGGCCGAGGGTTCGGGCGAGAACATCTTCCTGGTCAAGGACGGCGTGGTGTACACCCCGGAAGTCACGTCCTGCCTCAACGGCATCACCCGCAGCACCATCCTGACCCTGGCCGGCGAGCTGGGCATCAAGGTGGTGGAGAAGCGCATCACCCGCGACGAGGTGTACATCGCCGACGAGGCCTTCTTCACCGGCACCGCCGCCGAAGTCACGCCGATCCGCGAAGTCGACGGCCGGCAGATCGGCATCGGCCGCCGCGGCCCGGTCACCGAGAAGCTGCAGAAAGCCTACTTCGACCTGGTCACCGGCAAGACCAGTGCTCACGCCGAGTGGCGCACTCTGGTGAAGTGACCCGTAGGTTGGGCTGAGCGCAGCGAAGCCCAACATGGCGCCGACCCAGGCCATGCCCGTTGGGCTTCGTCGCTTCGCTCCTCAACCCAACCTACCGATATTGCCCGTATGAAAATTCTGATTGTCGGCCCCAGCTGGGTCGGTGACATGGTAATGGCGCAGACCCTGTTCCAGTGTCTGAAACGGCGCCATCCCGACTGCGAGATCGACGTGCTGGCGCCCGACTGGAGCCGGCCGATTCTCGAGCGCATGCCCGAGGTGCGCGCCGCCCTGAGCCTGCCGCTCGGCCATGGCGTGCTCGAGCTGGCCACCCGCCGGCGCATCGGCAAGTCGCTGGCCGGCCAGTACGACCAGGCGATCCTGCTGCCCAATTCGCTGAAATCCGCGCTGGTGCCCTGGTTCGCCGGCATCCCCCAGCGCACCGGCTGGAAGGGCGAGCTGCGCTACGGCCTGCTCAACGATATCCGCACGCTGGATAAAGACCGCTATCCGCTGATGATCGAGCGTTTCATGGCGCTGGCCTATGAAGATGGCGCCGAGATTCCTCAGCCCTATCCGCAGCCGCGTCTGCAAATCGATGAGGCCAGTCGCCAGGCGGCGCTGAGCAAGTTCGGCCTGCAGCTGGATCGCCCGGTGCTGGCGCTGTGCCCCGGCGCCGAGTTCGGCGAGGCCAAGCGCTGGCCGGCCGAGCACTACGCCAAGGTGGCCGAGATCAAGATCCGCGCCGGCTGGCAGGTGTGGCTGTTCGGCTCGAAGAACGACCACGCCGGCGGCGAGGACATCCGCATGCGCCTGATTCCCGGGCTGCGCGAGGAGGTGGTCAACCTCTCCGGGCAGACCAGCCTGGCCGAGGCCATCGACCTGATGTCGGCGGCCGGCGCGGTGGTGTCCAACGATTCCGGGCTGATGCACGTGGCGGCGGCGCTCAACCGGCCGCTGGTGGCGGTCTACGGCTCCACCTCGCCGGGCTTCACCCCACCCCTGGCCGACCAGGTCGAGATCGTCCGCCTGGGCCTGGAGTGCAGTCCCTGCTTCGACCGCACCTGCCGCTTCGGCCACTACAACTGCCTGCGCGAACTCAAGCCGCGGCCGGTGATCGAGGCCCTCGATCGCCTGGTGGGCGACCCGGTCGAGGTCGAGTAGTGCGGGTACTGATCGTCAAGACCTCGTCGCTGGGCGACGTGGTGCATACCCTGCCGGCGCTCACCGATGCGGCGCGGGCGATTCCCGGCATCCGCTTCGACTGGGTGGTGGAGGAGGGCTTCGCCGAGATCCCCGCCTGGCACCCGGCCGTGGCCCAGGTGATCCCGGTGGCCATCCGCCGCTGGCGCCAGCATCCGCTGCGCACCTGGCGCAGCGGTGAGTGGAAACGCTTCAAGCAGCGCCTGGGCGAGACCCGCTACGACCTGGTGATCGACGCCCAGGGCCTGCTGAAAAGCGCCTGGCTGACCCGTTACGTCAAGGCGCCGGTGGCCGGGCTGGATCGCGATTCGGCGCGCGAGCCGCTGGCCAGCCGTTTCTACGACCGCCGTTACGCGGTGGCCAAGGATCAGCACGCGCTGGAGCGGGTGCGCCAGCTGTTCGCCCAGGCGCTGGATTACCCGCTGCCGACCGGCACCGGCGACTACGGGCTGAACCGCGCGGCGATGGCGGACGGCGCCGCGCAGCCCTATCTGCTGTTTCTGCACGGCACCACCTGGGCCAGCAAGCACTGGCCGGAGGCCGACTGGCGCGCCCTGGCCGAGCGCATGGACGCCCTCGGCTGGGCGGTGCGCCTGCCCTGGGGCAACGAGACGGAGAAGGCGCGCGCCGAGCGCATCGCCGCCGGCCTGACCCATGCCGCCGTGCTGCCGAAGTTGAACCTGGCCGGGGTGGCCAAGGTGATCGCCGGCGCCAGCGCCTGCGTGGCGGTGGACACCGGCCTCGGCCACCTGGCCGCGGCGCTGGATGTGCCGAGCATCTCGCTGTACGGCCCGACGCTGCCGGGCAAGGTCGGCGCCTACGGCCGCAGCCAGGTTCACCTGTGCGCCAGCGGCCCCGGCGCCGGCAGCGGCGATCGCCATACACCCTGTTTCGACGGCCTGGACGCCGAGCGCGTGGGCACCGAACTGGAGGCGCTGTTGCTGGCGCCGGAGACCCTCTGATGCCGTCATGCAATCGCAGGTTGCCGAGCGCGGCGACGCCCGAATCGGCCTATCGTTGGACTTCGCACGCTCGGCGCCAACCTACCCTCAGGGAACATCACTGATGCAACTGGCCTTCGTCCTCTACAAGTACTTCCCGTTTGGCGGCTTACAGCGCGACTTCATGCGCATCGCCCTGGAGTGCCAGTCCCGTGGCCACGCCATCCGCGTCTACACGCCGATCTGGGAAGGCGACAACCCGGGCGGCTTCGACGTGCGCGTGGCGCCGGTCAGGGCGCTGTTCAACCACCGCCGCAACGAGAAGTTCAGCGCCTGGCTGCAGGCCGATCTGAAACGCGACCCGGTCGACCGGGTGATCGGCTTCAACAAGATGCCGGGCCTGGACGTCTACTACGCCGCCGACGGCTGCTTCGAGGACAAGGCGCAGACCCTGCGCAATCCGCTCTACCGGCGCTGGGGGCGCTACAGGCACTTCGCCGACTACGAGCGTGCGGTGTTCGCGCCGGAGTCCAGGACCGAGATCCTGATGATCTCCGAGGTGCAGCAGCCGCTGTTCGTCAAGCACTACAAGACCCCGCTGCAGCGCTTCCACCTGCTGCCGCCGGGCATTGCCCAGGATCGTCGTGCGCCGGCCAATGCCGCCGAGATCCGCGCCGAGTTCCGCCGCGAGTTCGAGCTGGCCGACGACGAGCTGCTGCTGGTGCAGATCGGCTCCGGCTTCAAGACCAAGGGCCTGGATCGCAGCCTCAAGGCGCTGGCCTCGCTGCCGCGCGAGCTGAGGCAGCGCACCCGTCTGATCGCCATCGGCCAGGACGACCCCAAGCCCTTCCTGCTGCAGATCAAGGCGCTGGGCCTGTCCGATCGGGTGCAGATCCTCAAGGGCCGCAGCGATATCCCGCGCTTTCTGCTCGGCGCCGACCTGCTGATCCACCCGGCGTACAACGAGAACACCGGCACCGTGCTGCTGGAGGCACTGGTGGCTGGCCTGCCGGTGCTGGTCAGCGACGTCTGCGGCTACGCCCACTACATCGCCGACGCCGACTGCGGCCGCGTGCTACCCAGCCCGTTCCGCCAGGAGCAGCTCAACCAGACCCTCGCCGACATGCTCGCCGACCCCGAGCGCCGCGCGTTCTGGGGACGCAACGGTCTGGCCTACGCCGACAGCGCCGACCTGTACTCCATGCCGCAGAAGGCCGCCGACGTGATCCTGGCGGAGCGCCGCGCGTGAAGCTGATCCTCGCCGAGCCGTTCAAGCGCCTGTGGGCCGGGCAGGACGCCTTCGCCGCGGTCGAGGCGCTGCAGGGGCAGGTCTACCGCGAGCTGGAGGGGCGCCGCACGCTGCGCACCGAGGTCGAGGGGCGCGGCTATTTCGTCAAGATCCACCGCGGCGTCGGCTGGGGCGAGATCGCCAAGAACCTGCTCAGCGCCAAGGCCCCGGTGCTCGGCGCCGGCCAGGAGTGGCGGGCGATCCAGCGTCTGACCGAGGCCGGCGTGGCGACCATGACCGCGGTGGCCTACGGCGAGCGCGGCGCCAACCCGGCCAGGCAGCACTCCTTCATCGTCACCGAGGAGCTGGCGCCGACCGTCGACCTGGAGCAGTTCAGCCTGCACTGGCGCGAGCGGCCGCCGGCGCCGCAGCTGAAATGGGCGCTGATCCGCGAGGTGGCGCAGATGACCGGCACCATGCACCGTGCCGGGGTCAATCACCGCGACTGTTATATCTGCCACTTCCTGCTGCATACCGACCGGCCGCCGACGGCCGACGCCCTGCGCCTGTCGCTGATCGACCTGCACCGTGCCCAGGTGCGCGCCGCCACGCCACGGCGCTGGCGCGACAAGGACCTGGCCGGGCTGTATTTCTCCGCCCTGGACATCGGCCTGACCCGCCGCGACAAGCTGCGTTTCCTGCGCGGCTACTTCCAGCGGCCGCTGCGTCAGGTGCTGCAGGAGGAGGCGCGCCTGCTCGCCTGGCTGGAGGGCAAGGCGCAGCGCCTGCGCGGCCGCTATGAGCGCAAGTACGCGTCGGGGGCCGGGCAATGAGCGAATGGCGCCTGGCGGACGACCTGCCCGCCGCCCTGGCCGTGGAGTTCGCCAGCCTGCAGGCGGTGTTCGCCCTCGAAGGCGAGCGCCTGACCAGGGATCCGCTGTCCGAGGTAATCCGCCTCGAGCGCGGCGGCGTGCGCTACTACGTCAAGCGCTACTGGGGTGCCGGCAAGGGCCTGCGCCGCTTCGTCGGCCGGCCGCGGGTCAAGGCCGAGTGGCAGAACCTCAAGCACTTCGCCAAGTGGGGCATCCCCACTGCGCCCATCGTCGCCCATGGCCTGGAACGCAAGGCCGGCGCCTTCGTCCGCGGCGCGTTGATCACCCGCGAGCTGGAAGGCACCCTGGACCTGGCGGCGCTGGCCCATGCCCAGGATGCGCGCCTGCGCGACCCGGCCTGGGTCGACGGCATCAGTCGGCAACTGGCCCGCGCCACCCGCCTGATGCACGATCACCACTTCACCCACAACGACCTGAAGTGGCGCAACCTGCTGGTCAACCAGGCCGGCGAGCTGTTCTTCATCGACTGCCCCACCGGCAGTTTCTGGTGGGGGCCGCTGCTGCGCTATCGCATCGTCAAGGACCTGGCCTGCCTGGACAAGGTGGCCAAGTACCAGCTGTCGCGCACCCAGCGACTGCGTTTCTACCTGCAGTATCGTGGCCGCACGCGGCTGACGCCCAGCGACAAGCGGCGTCTGCGGCAGATACTGGCGTTTTTCGAGGGCAGGGAATGAAGGACTTTATCGCCGCGCAGGAACGCGCCTTGTTGGAGCAGCACGGCCTGGCCAGTTTCGAGGCATTGTGGGCGCTCAGGCTGGAGGCGGTGGACGAGCCCAACACCGAGCGCGGCGGCTGGAGCAGCGTCTATCGGCTGGAGCTGGGCGACTCGGCGTTCTACCTCAAGCGGCAGAGCAACCACCTGAGGCGCAGCCTGCGCCAGCCGTTCGGCGAGCCCACCTTCGCCCGCGAGTTCCGCAATATCCGCCGCTACGGCGAACTGGGCATCCCCGCGCTGCAGGCGGTGTTCTTCGCCCAGCGCCGTGCGCCCGACGAGCGGCGCGCGGTGCTGCTGACCCGCGCCCTGGACG
>NZ_AVOF01000144.1:0-7696 GCF_000465935.2 Pseudomonas sp. EGD-AK9 | reverse complement strand
GCATCGGCGAAGCCCAGGCTGCCTGCGGCGACCAGCGCGGAATACTCGCCCAGGCTGTGGCCGGCGACGAACGCCGGCCGCGCGCCGCCCTCGGCCTGCCACAGACGCCACAGGGCGATGGAGGCGGCGAGGATGGCCGGCTGGGTCTTGTCGGTCTGGTTCAGTTGCTCTTCCGGGCCCTGCTGGGTCAGCGCCCAGAGGTCGTAGCCGAGCACTTCGGAGGCTTCGCCGAAGGTGTCGATCACCAGCTGCTGCTGGACACCGTGCTCGGCGAGCATGGCCAGGGCTTGCGAGCCCTGACCGGGGAAGACGAATGCGAGGGATGCAGACATGGATAAGTCCCTTGAGTCGGAAAACCAGCGCCAGGGCAAGCCTGGCGCAGCGAACTGACAGTTGGATGACAGGCCGTCGGCCGTGGTCACATCCTACAGCAACAGATCCTCGAGGCGACCGTGCAGGCGCTGCGGCAGATTCTCCTGCACCTCGCGCAGCGCGCAGCGAATCGCGCTCTGGAAACCCTCCTGTCCCGCTGCGCCATGGCTCTTGACCACGATGCCCTGCAGGCCGAGAAAGCTCGCACCATTGTGCTGCGCCGGCGCCAGGTCGGCCTTCAGGCGGCGCAGCAACGGCATGGCCAGCGCCCCCACGGCCTGGGCGAACAGGCCCTGGCGGAACAATGCCTCGACCCGCCCGGCGATCAGTTGCGCCAGGCCCTCGCTGGACTTGAGCAGGATATTGCCGACGAAGCCGTCGCACACCACCACATCGGCCTCGCCGCGGTACAGGCCGTCGCCCTCGATATAGCCGACGAAGTTCAGCCCACGCGCCTGCTGCAGCAGGCTGGCCGCCAGCTTGACCTGCTGGTTGCCCTTGATGTCCTCGGTGCCGACGTTGAGCAGCGCCACCCGCGGCCGGCTGACGCCCAGGGTCTCGGCCGCCACCGCGCCCATGATGGCGAACTGGTAGAGATGCTCGGCACTGCAGTCGACGTTGGCCCCCAGATCCAGCAGGTAGCAGTGGCCGCGCTCGGTGGGCACCGGGCTGACCATGGCCGGCCGGTCGATGCCCGGCAGGGTCTTGAGCACATAGCGCGACAGCGCCATCAGCGCCCCGGTATTGCCGGCACTGACGCAGGCATGGGCCTGGCGCTGACGCACCAGCTCCAGCGCCACGCGCATCGAGGCATCGGGCTTGCCACGCAGAGCCTGCGCCGGACGCTCGTCCATGGCGATCACTTCGCCGGCGTGATGAACCTGCAGGCGTGCGCGATCGACGCCGGACTGGCGGGCGAGCTGTTCTTCGATAAGGGGGGCTTGACCGACGAGGGTCAGGTGCAGCGAGGGGAATTCGGCCAGCGCGGCAATGCAGGCCGGAACAATGCAGTGGGGACCGAAGTCCCCACCCATTGCATCAATCGCGATGATCGAGGCGGACAAGGATTACTCGTCGGCGCCCTTGTCGATCACCTTGCGACCGCGGTACACGCCTTCCGGAGAAACGTGGTGGCGCAGGTGAACTTCACCGGTGCTCTTCTCTACGGACAGGGTGCTGGCCTCGAGGGCGTCGTGCGAACGACGCATGTCGCGGGCGGAACGGGATTTTTTGTTCTGCTGAACAGCCATAACTGATTAACTCCTAAACGTTTGGGTCACGCTTTAACTGCGCCAATACACTGAACGGGTTGGACCGCGATACCTCGTCCTCGCCCGGGTCGATCTCGTCGAGACCGTCCGGCTGCTGGCAATCACCTGGGGCGTGAGCAGGAACGATGGGCAGGGCGAGGAGCAATTCATCCTCGACCAGGCCCAGCATTTCAAGCGGCTCTTCACCCACTTCCAGCACGTCGTAGCCCTTCGGCAAGGACTGAGTGTTCGCTCCAACCCGAACCACGGCGTATTCACATTCGCTGCGGATGGGTAGCGCGACCAGCTCCAGACAACGCTGGCAGACCATTTTGACCTCAACCTCGAGCTCGCTGCGGATGACCACAGTTTTCTGCTCGTCACGCGCGAAGTGAAACTTCGCCTGCACCACGCCGGCCGTACCGGCAAGCGGGTCGCAGAGACGCGGCAGGCTGGCCAGTTCGAGTTGCCCTTCTAGGGTAACTTCGCGGTCGGCGAGCTTGCGCGGATCAACGTGAGGTGGAATCGGCCCATTCAACATAGGCGCAGCATTCTAGGGATGCACCCTGCCCCTGTCAAAGGAAATTCGGCCTGTCGCGGCACCTGGCGGCTCTTTAGAATGGCCTCCTTATATATAGGAGCTTCACATGCCGCTGCTACTCGCCTCCAGCTCGCCCTATCGCCGCGAACTGCTCGCCCGCCTGCAACTGCCCTTCAGCTGGCAGTCGCCGAGTATCGACGAGACGCACCGCCCCGACGAGACCGCCACAGAGCTGGTCAAACGCCTGGCCGAGGAGAAGGCCCGCGCCCTGGCCGCCAGCCACCCGAATCACCTGATCATCGGCTCGGATCAGGTCGCCGCGCTGGACGATGGCCAGATTCTCGGCAAACCGCACGACCTGGAGCGCGCCCAGGCGCAACTGCGCGCCGCCAGCGGCAGCAGCGTCACCTTTCTCACCGGCCTGGCCCTGCTCGACAGCGCCAGCGGCCGCTGCCAGGTGGACTGCGTGCCCTTCACCGTGCACTTTCGCCAGCTCGACGAGGCGCAGATCCTGCGCTACCTGCAGCGCGAGCAACCCTTCGACTGCGCCGGCAGCTTCAAGTCCGAAGGCCTGGGCATCAGCCTGTTTCGCAGTACCGAAGGCGAAGACGCCACCAGCCTGATCGGCCTGCCACTGATTCGCCTGGTCGATATGCTGCTCAACGAGGGCATCGAGATTCCCTGACAGCCACGAAAAAGGCCTGACAAGCAGGCCTTTTCGCACACGACAGAGAAATCAGCGCAGCGTCGGCCCCTGAAAGCCCATCCACAGCGCGATACGATCGGCCACGCTGGTGCCCAGGCGTTTGGCGAAGCGATCGAACGGCGTGTCGCGCACGGTGAAATCGACGATCTCCTTCGCCCCCACCACCTCGCGCGCCACATAGCTGGCACTGCCCAGGGCGTCGATCAGCCCCAACTGCAACGCCTGCTCGCCCGACCACACCAGCCCGGAGAACAACTCGGGATTCTCCTCGGCCTTGAGTCGCTCGCCACGCCCCTGCTTGACGCTGTCGATGAACTGGCGATGAGTGGTTTCCAGCACGCTCTTCCAGAACTGGGTTTCCTCTTCCTTCGGCGGCTGGAAGGGATCGAGGAAGGCCTTGTGCTCGCCCGAGGTGTAGACCCGACGATCCACGCCCAGCTTCTCCATCACCCCGACAAAACCGAACCCCGCCGCCGTGACGCCGATGGAACCGACCAGACTGGCCTTGTCGGCGTAGATTTCATCCGCCGCACTGGCGATGTAGTAGGCGCCGGACGCCCCCAGGTCGCTGATCACCGCATAGACTTTGGTCTGCGGGTATTCGCCGCGCAGGCGGCGGATCTCGTCATAGATGTAGCCGGACTGCACCGGACTGCCGCCCGGGCTATTGATGCGCAGAATCACACCCTTGGTATTGGCATCCTCGAAGGCGGCGCGCAGGCTGCCGACCACCTTGTCGGCACTGGCCGCTTCCTGATCGGCGATCATCCCGCGGATCTCGATCAGCGCGGTATGCGCCCCGGCCGTCGAGGCCTTCTTCAGATCCAGCATCGGCACGAACAAGGCCAGCGCCACGAACAGGTAAACGAAGGTCAGCAACTTGAAGAAGATGCCCCAGCGCCTCGAGCGACGCTGCTCCTGCACGCTGGACAGCAGCGCCTTCTCCAGCAATTTCCAGCTCTTGGCATCCTCGGCCTCGGGCGACGCCGATGACTTCCACTCATCCGACATATTCATTCACCTCTATCGAGCGCTTCGCCGCCTGACCATCCAGCCAGGTGCGCAGCTCATTGAATTGGTTGATCGCCAGCCGCGGCGCACATTCGCGCAGCACCGACAATGGTTGAGCCCCGAAACCGACCGCCACCGCATCCATCCCGGCATTGCGCGCCATCAGCAGATCGAAGGTGGAGTCGCCCACCATCAGCGCCTGCGCCGGCTCCATCCGACAATGTCGCAGAATCTCATGCAGCATGCGCGGGTCGGGCTTGCTCGCGGTCTCGTCGGCGCAACGGGTGACGTCGAAGTAATCCAGCCAGCCCTTGTCCGCCAGCACCCGCTGCAGGCCATGGCGCCCCTTGCCGGTGGCCACCGCCAATCGATACCCCTGCTCACGAAAGGCTTCGAGCGACTCGCTCACGCCATCGAACAGCGGCGAAGGCTCGGTTTCCAGCGCCAGGTACTGCTCGCTGTAGCAGCGGCGAAAGGCTTCGATGCAAGCCGGATCGCGGAGTTCCGGATAGAGCGTCTCGATCGCCCGCCCCAGTTCCAGACCGATGATGCCGCGCACCTCGACGTCGCTGCGGCGCGGCACGCCGCCGACATCGGCGGCGCGATGCATGGCCTCGACGATGCGCCCGATGGAATCCACCAGGGTGCCGTCCCAATCGAAGATCAGCAGCCGATAGTCAGGCACTCAGACGCTCCAGGGTCCGCGCCCACATCTCGTCCACCGGCGCCTCCAGGCGCAACTCGCCGCCATCGGGCAGCGGCACGACCAGCTCATAGGCATGCAGGAACAGGCGCTTGCCGCCCAGCTCGCGAATCTCGCGGGTGAACTCGTCGTCGCCGTACTTGGAGTCACCGGCGATGCAGTGCCCGGCATGCTTGGCATGCACGCGAATCTGGTGGGTACGGCCGGTCACCGGCTTGGCCTCGACCAGGGTGGCGAACTCGCCGAAGCGGCGCAGCACGCGGAACAGCGTCAGCGCCTCCTTGCCTTCTCCGTCGACCTCGACCATGCGCTCGCCGGAACGCAGGTTGCTCTTCTGCAGCGGCGCATTGACCTGCTTCTTGGCGGTCGCCCAATGGCCGCGCACCAGCGCCATATAGCGCTTGTCGACACCATCGCCGCGCAGCGCCTCGTGCAGGTGGCGCAACATGCTGCGCTTCTTGGCGATCATCAAAAGGCCGGAGGTGTCGCGATCCAGGCGATGTACCAGTTCCAGATCCTTGGCCTCGGGACGCAACTGGCGGAACGCCTCGATCACGCCGTAGTTGAGACCGCTACCACCATGCACGGCGATGCCGGCCGGCTTGTTCAGCACGATCAGCGCCTTGTCCTCGTAGACGATGGCCGCCTCCAGGCGCTCGAGCAGGCCCTGCGCCAGCGGCTCGGGCTCGTCACGCTCGGCCAGGCGCAGCGGCGGCACGCGCACGATGTCGCCGGCCTGCAGCTTGTACTCGGGCTTGATCCGGCCCTTGTTCACCCGCACCTCGCCTTTGCGCAAGATGCGGTAAATCAGGGTCTTGGGCACGCCCTTGAGCTGTGTCCGGAGGAAATTGTCGATGCGTTGGCCGGCGAGTTCCGGTGCAACCTCGATCAGCTGAACGCCGGAGGTTGGAGAGGCGGGAGTAGTCATCGCGCAATCATAACAATTTTTTATGGAATTGAAGCACTTAATCATTGCTGCTATAGTCGCGAACGCCGCCAAAAGCGGCCTGGCTTGCGGATGATCGCCAAACTTGCCATCCCCTGCCCGCGCAACCCATTGAGGACGTGAGGCCGTCCGACGGATTCTTCGGCTTAGAAAGGCCGCAAAAGGCCGCGAAGAGTTCGGAAATAAAGCCTTGAGTATGATGCGCGATTCGCCCGGTCGGGCGGTCGCGGTAACTGACAACCGCTGCGGAATCCGCGCGCGGCACCCGATTTTCAGCGATACGTGTAGGGTGGAGATGTACAACTGTCGGACTGCGTAGCACATCGCTTGATCAAAGACGCCTCATCTCGTCCGCTACCGCCAGTTGATTCCTCCTCCTGACTGAGTGCTTCTGTCACCACAGCAAGCAGGAGACGTCCGTCGCGACCGCAGCCCGATAGTGGCTGGCCGTCGCTAGACAGTGGAACGATTTACGACCGTTTCTGACGCGCCTGACACCGACCCTGAGAGTCGTGTGTGCCTGACGTGGCTTCCGGCAGCCCCGGAACCCATTGGTACCACATGAAAAGAATGCTTATTAACGCGACTCAGCCCGAAGAGTTGCGTGTTGCCCTGGTAGACGGCCAAAAACTCTACGACCTGGACATCGAGTCCGGCGCCCGCGAACAGAAGAAGGCCAACATCTATAAAGGCCGCATCACCCGCGTCGAACCCAGCCTTGAAGCCGCCTTCGTCGATTTCGGTTCCGAACGCCACGGCTTCCTCCCCCTCAAAGAAATCTCCCGCGAATACTTCTCCAAGGCCCCTGAAGGCGGCCGCGTCAATATCAAGGACGTGCTCAAGGAAGGCCAGGAAGTCATAGTCCAGGTCGAGAAGGAAGAACGCGGCAACAAGGGCGCGGCCCTGACCACCTTCATCAGCCTGGCCGGTCGTTACCTGGTGCTGATGCCAAACAACCCGCGCGCCGGCGGCATCAGCCGCCGCATCGAAGGCGAAGAGCGCAACGAACTGCGCGAAGCGCTGAACGGCCTCAACGCCCCGGCCGACATGGGCCTGATCGTGCGCACCGCCGGCCTGGGCCGCTCCAGCGAAGAGATGCAGTGGGACCTCGACTACCTGCTGCAGCTGTGGAGCGCCATCAAGGAAGCCTCCACCAGCCGCCCCGCCCCGTTCCTGATCTACCAGGAATCCAACGTCATCATCCGCGCCATCCGCGACTACCTGCGCCAGGACATCGGCGAAGTGCTGGTTGACAGCGTCGAAGCCCAGGAAGAGGCGCTGAGCTTCATCCAGCAGGTGATGCCGCAGTACGCCAGCAAGATCAAGCTGTACGAAGACAGCGTGCCGCTGTTCAACCGCTTCCAGATCGAAAGCCAGATCGAGACCGCCTTCCAGCGTGAAGTGAAGCTGCCGTCCGGCGGCTCCATCGTCATCGACCCGACCGAAGCCCTGGTCTCCATCGACATCAACTCGGCGCGCGCCACCAAAGGCAGCGACATCGAGGAGACCGCGCTGCAGACCAACCTGGAAGCGGCCGAGGAAATCGCCCGCCAGCTGCGCCTGCGCGACATCGGCGGCCTGATCGTCATCGACTTCATCGACATGACCCCGGCGAAGAACCAGCGCGCCGTCGAGGAGAAGGTGCGCGAAGCCCTGGAAGCCGACCGCGCCCGCGTTCAGGTCGGCCGCATCTCGCGCTTCGGCCTGCTGGAAATGTCCCGCCAGCGCCTGCGTCCGTCCCTGGGCGAGACCAGCGGCATCGTCTGCCCGCGCTGCAACGGTCAAGGCATCATCCGCGACGTCGAATCACTGTCGCTGGCCATCCTGCGCCTGATCGAAGAAGAAGCGCTGAAGGATCGCACCGCCGAAGTCCGCGCCCAGGTGCCGATCCCGGTCGCGGCCTTCCTGCTCAACGAGAAGCGCAACTCGATCACCAAGATCGAACTGCGCACCCGCGCGCGCATCGTGATACTGCCCAACGATCATCTGGAAACCCCGCACTTCGAAGTGCAGCGCCTGCGCGACGACAGCCCGGAAGCGCTGAGCGGCCAGTCCAGCTACGAAATCACCGCCACCGCCGAGAGCGAAGAAGCCCAACCGGCTGCCGCCACCCGCACCCTGGTACGCCAGGAAGCCGCGATCAAGGCCGCACCGCGCAGCAGCGCAC
>NZ_AVOF01000143.1:0-7750 GCF_000465935.2 Pseudomonas sp. EGD-AK9 | reverse complement strand
CCGGCAGCATGCGGCTGTGCAGCGCGCCGGTGGCGCTGGCCGCCAGCTCCGGCAGCAGCTCGCCGAGCATGGCGTGGTAGTCGCTGGTCTTGAACGCATCGGCGCAGATCAGCCAGCGGCAGCCGGAATGCTTGAGCGCATATTCCAGCTCGTTCAGGCGATAGGCCGGGTTGATGTTGACCAGGATCACCCCGACCTTGGCGCTGGCGAACTGGGCGATGCACCACTGCGCGCAGTTCGGCGCCCAGATGCCCAGGCGCTCGCCCGGCTGCATGCCGATGGCCAGCAGCGCGCGGGCGCAGCGCTCGACCTGCTCGGCCAGCTGCGCCCAGCTGTAACGGAGTTGCTGGTGACGCACCACCAGCGCCTCGCGCTCGGCGAAACGCGCCACGGTCGCATCGAACGCCGCGCCTATGGTCATCGCCAGCAGGGGCTTGTCCTGCGGGCCGCGGGTATAGCTGGGTGAAGTCATGGGTTCCCTCGATCTTGTGCTTGTTATGGGACGCCTGGGCCGGGCCCGGATTTGCCGTTTACGCAAACGGCAACCTAGATCACCGACCCCGGTGCTGTCCAGTCATCTGTTGGTCGAATACCCCGCGCCCGGCGCGGGGTAGCCGTATCAGCGGGTGAATACCTGAGTGGTGGTGAGCGACATATCGCCGCCCGGCAGCTTGATATTGCCCAGTTTCTCCAGGCTGTCCGGGTCGTAGACGGCAATGTCGTTGAAGGTACCGGCCAGGTACAGCTTGCTGCCTTGGGTGTTGAAGGCGATGCAGTAGTAGGAGTGATCCAGGTTGGCCGCCTTGATCAGTTTCTGCTCCTTGATATCGTACTTGGCCAGGCGATTGAGCACGCCGAACATCTGGTTCGGGTCCTTCGGCGAGCGCAGCCCGGTGAAGTACAGCTCGGTGAGCGGGGCGAAGTCCTGCACGACGGACTTGCCGGTCTTGAGGTCGATGCTCAGGTAGCCGTAGCGGTAGTCGGCAGTGGCCAGGTCCTGCTTGTCATCCTGAAACTTCGCTGTGGTGTAGAGCATCGAGAAGTCGTTCAAGGCGGTCTGGTGCGGCCAGAAGTACAGCACGTCCGGTGCACTGTAGAGCGGCCGCTGCCAGTTGCGCAGGGGCACGGCCACCTCGTACTTGCCGCTGTGCACGTCCATCTTGTAGATGTCCGGCCCGGCGACGAACAGGCTGCCGTCGTCGGCAGCGCGCATCAGATAGACCTGGCGCGGCATCGGAAAGCTGCGTACGGGTTTGGCATCCAGGCCATCGCCGGTGCGGAACACCTCCAGGCGCGGCGGCTTGACCACGTAGTGGTCGTTCATCATCTGCGTCGGTTTGACCGTGGTGTAGAGCTCCTTACCGTCCGGGCTCAGGGCGAAGGAGAACATCGAGCGCACCTTCTCCCCCGGATTGCGCGACAGCTTGGCGTGGAACACCGTCTTGCAGTCGTCCAGGTTCACGCCGTAGAGGTCGCCGAAGTGGTTGTTCAGAAGGAACGCGGTCTTGTTGTCCGGCGCCATCATGGCGGTACCGGGACCGAAGGCGTCGGGCAGCTGGCAGGTCTTGTACAGGCTGTCGGTGGCCAGGTCGAGCACGTGCAGGTTGTTCGGGTAGTTGGTGGCGATCATGTATTCATGACCGGATTTCAGCGCCGGGCCGGCAGTGTCGGCGGACCAAGCGGGGATGCCCAGGGCGAGGCCGGCGACGGCGGTCGCCAGGCTGGCGATGACGTTGAGTTTCATACGGTTTTCCCTCTTGTTCTGGTCGCCGGTCATTTGTCTTTCGGGAATACGGTGCCCAGGTTGCGCCAGTCCTGCGCGGAGTCCTGAGCGTTGGCATTCCAGTCCTGGTAGGTGCTCATCATGTCGGGCACCTGGGCCGGCCACCAGCAAGGGTCGGAGCAGCCGTAGAGGTCGGCTTCCATCGGCTGGCACAGCGAAGCGACGCCGCCGAAGGCGTCCACTTCCCAGCCGGGATCGGTGGTGGCGGTGCAGCCGGCCACCGCACTCATGGCCATGACGTCCTCGATGCGATCCTCGGCTGCGGCTTGTTCGAGCAGCTGCGCTTTGTTGTTGAGCGGCTTCAGATGTTTCATGTCAGTGCGCCTTCCGCGGGGAGATGTAGCTGCTGATGAAGGCCGGGTTGGCGGCCATGATGCGGCTATAGACTTCGATGCCGAAGTCCACCCAGTCGCGCATCAGCTCGCAGTAGTGATAGGTCGGGTGAGTGGGGTCGCCGTAGCGGGCGTAGCTCTCGTGGTAGCAGCCGCCGGAGCACAGGTTGCGGATGCGGCAGCTGTCGCAGCCGGTGCCGCTGCGGTCCAGGCGTTGGGAGAGAAAATCGTTGAGCTCGGCCTGCTTCACCCCGCTGTGCACATTGCCGAAGGTCGGCAGGCTGGAACCGGTGAAGCGGTGGCAGAGGTTCAGCTCGCCCTTGTGGTCCACCGCCAGCATCTTCAGGCCGGCGCCGCAGGGCAGCGCCTTCTTGTGGCCTTCATGGATGTCGGTGATCAGCTGGTGCAGGTTGGAGAAGCCGATGTTGCGGTGCTCCAGCGCCGCCTCCAGGTAACGCCGGCCAAGGGCCTTCATGTTGGCGAAAACCTCTACCAGCTCCTCAGCGGTGAGGTTGTAGTCGGCCATATCGCCCGAGGTGACCGGGGCGAAGCCGACCTCGGCGAAACCCAGTTCGTTGAACAGGTGGTTCCAGATGGTCTCGACGTCGGTGATGCCGCGGGTCAGGGTGACCCGCGCGCCCACCGGGCGGCTGCGATAGCGCGACAGCAGCAGGTCGACCTTGCGCCGCACCACGTCGTAGGTGCCCTGCCCGCCCACGGTGATGCGGTTGCGGTCGTGCACCGTCTTCGGCCCGTCGATGCTGATCGACAGCCCGAAGCGATGCTTGTTGAGGTAGTCGATGGTCTCCTCGGTGAGCAGCGTGGCGTTGGTGGTCATGATGAACTCCACCTGCTTGCCAGCCTCGGCGAAGCGCCGCTCGCAGTAGTCCACCATGTGCTCGATCAGCGGCCGGTTGGACAGCGGCTCGCCACCGAAGAACACCACGCTGTAGCGCTGCTCGTCGGGCGATTCGCGCAGCAGCATTTCCACCGAAGCCTCGGCGGTTTCCGCGCCCATCTTCTTGCCGGCCGAGGGCTTGTCGAGATCCTCCTTGTAACAGTAGGTGCAGCTCAGATTGCAGCCGGTGTTGACGTTGAGCACCACGGTGTTCAGTGCCGTGCGCTCGACCTTGGCGATGCCGATCTCCGGCGTCAGCGGCGAGCCGTCGCTGACCACTTCCAGCGCGATCAGCTCGCGCAGCGTCTCCTCGACCTCCTGGCCGGCGAAGCGCTCGCCCAGGCGTTGCACCAGCTCCTCGGACGAGCAGCCCCGCTGGCGCAGCGCGTCGATGATGCCGCCGGTGACCGCATCGGTGGCGAACAGCGAACTGCTGGGGATATGGAACAGCATGCGGTCGGCATCGACCCGCACTTCGTGCAGGTTGCGTTCGACCAGATTCAAGATTGCGCCCATGGCGACCTCCCGGAATTCTTCCCAATTCGTCGTGAATCCGGACGGCGCCCATTCGCCGCCCGGGCCCTGCCCATCAGGGCAGCGGCGGGTTGTTCCAGCGCTGGACGGTGACGATCAGCTGGCCTTGGCCCTTGTGGCCGCCCTCCTCCAGCTCGGCGATCACCTTCAGGTTGCCGGCGTTGTTGGTCATCATCTTGCGCTCGGGATTCGGGCCGGCGCCGCCGGGCACGAATACGCCATCTTTCTGCATCTGGCCGGCGAACTTCACGTCCTCGTCTTCCTCGGCCCGCTCGTCGAACGGCTCGACCGACCATTTCGCCGGCAGGTAGCCGATGCGGTAGGGCTTGCCGTCGGCCCCCTTGCCCCAGGCCTCGGCCTCGAAGCGGCCCTGCACCTTGGGCGTGGAGCCGCCGTTGTCGCCGACCCGGGCGACGGAGAACGCGGGCACCACCTTGACCTCGGCGATGTCCTTGTAGACGGCCAGCTCGACACCCGCGAGCTGGCCCAGCGTCACGCTGCGCAGACCCGGCGCGGCATCGGCAGCGGCCTTCACCTTCACCCGCAACTGGGTCGGCGCGCTGTCCAGCACCTTGACCACCTCGAGCCCGGCGCCCAGTTCGGGGGCGCCGGACAGGCCGCTGCCCACCAGGGTCAGCTCGGTTTCGCTGCCCGCCTTGATAAAGGCCGGCTGTACCGCGAGGAGACGGGCATTGCCCTCCTTCACGGCGCTGAAGTCCAGGCCGCGCTCGTCGTGCTCGGCCTCGAACATGCGGCCCTTCATCTCGCCGTCGATGGCGGCGAAAACCTGGCGCATGTTGGTCTCGCCGACCTTCACGTTGCCGCGCCACTCATAGCCGTTGTAGAGGATGGCCGAGCCGCTGCCGGTGAAGGGGCTGCCGTCGGCATACTGGCCTTTCACGTCGACCCTGAAGGTATCGCCTGCATCGGCAGTCACCGTCATCACCCCGCGCACATCGCCCTTGGCCAACATGTGGCCGCTGAAGCTCCACTGCCCCGGCAGGACGTCGGCCTTGGGCCGGGTCTTCTGCCAGTCGGTCCAGGCCTGGTCCTCCAGCGGGAAGCGCTTGGCCAGGTCCGGCACCATCTGCTTGAGGGCGAGGTCCAGCCAGTCGCGGTCGCGCGACTGGGCCTGGTATTCGAGGGACGGCCACTGTCCGAGGTGAAAATGCACCAGGTGCTCCCATTCCTTGGCCGGGCGGCGCTGCAGGGCGACCCGGGCGCTGGAGTGGCAGCGGCCGCACATCTGGCCGAGCTGCTCGTCGAACTGCTCGACGGTGTTCAGGCGGCGCTCCATGGCATAGCGCACCCCTTCTGTCTCGCTGGGGGCCAGGCCCTGCTTGTCGGCCAGGTACTTGACCAGGGTGCGGCGGTCATCGTCGCCGATCTGCAGGCCATGCATCACCTGCATGCGGGCGATGCTCATCAGCCAGCCCTCGGGGGTCTTGCGCTGGTGACTGATGCGGCTGAGCGCGTCGTTGCCCTCGGGAATATGGCACCCCATGCACTTGGACTTGAGCAGGGCTTCGCCGCTCTCTGCTGCCTGGGCCTGGCCGAACGTCAGGGCTGCCATGGCCAGGGCCAGGGTGCCTGCGTGCTGCCGGAGTCGAGTCGTCTTCAAGGTCAGACCTCCACGGTGTTGTTCTTATGGTTTGCATCCCGTTGCAAGGCGGGCGCAGCTGCCAGGGCAAATACACAATGTGTGCCACAGCAGATAAAACCCTTTTAAAACAACGAATTAATTAAAAAATATCGGCCTTGGGAAAATGCTGGCGGCCCGCCTGGCTGTCTTGTTTCGCGACAGACTGTTCCAGCCTGAGACGCGAGCGCGCGCCACCCTGCAAGCGTAGCTCCGGCAACTGTGCCAGGGCCGTCTCAGGCCGTCTCAAAGTGCAACAGCGGAACGCCTTTCCCTGGTTCGAGAAGAGCGAATAAATCCTTCTACATCAATGGCTTGATCGACAAAAACGGCCTTGGCACGGGCGTTGCGAAAGGGCCGGGACAACATCAATGAATGAGGTCCTTCCCATGTCCACCGACCTGCCCACCCTCCCCCAGACCCGTGCCTTCCTTGCGCGCAAGCTGCAGATGCTGATCGGCGCCGAGTGGCAGGACGCCGCCAGCGGCGCCAGCCTGGCCTTCCGTAACCCGGCCAGCGGCGAGGTGCTCGGTGAAGTGCCCAGCGCCGCGGCCGAGGATGTCGATCGCGCCGTACGCGCCGCCCGTCAGGCCTTCGACGACTCGCCGTGGAGCCGTATGCGCCCGCGCGAGCGGCAGAACCTGCTGTGGCGCCTGGCCGATCTGATGCAGCGCGACGCCAGGGAGCTGGCCGAGCTGGAGTGCCTGAACAACGGCAAGAGCGCCGCCGTGGCCCAGGTGATGGACGTGCAGCTGGCCATCGACTTCCTGCGCTACATGGCCGGCTGGGCCACCAAGATCGAGGGCACTACGGTCGACGTGTCGATGCCGCTGATGCCCGACGACCAGTTCCACGGCTATATCCGCCGCGAGGCGGTGGGTGTGGTGGGCGCCATCGTCGCCTGGAACTTCCCGCTGCTGCTGGCCTGCTGGAAGCTCGGCCCGGCACTGGCCACCGGCTGTACCATGGTGCTCAAGCCGGCCGACGAAACCCCGCTGACCGCGCTGAAGCTGGCCGAGCTGGTGCTGGAAGCCGGCTACCCGGCCGGGGTGTTCAACCTGGTCACCGGCACCGGCCTGAATGCCGGCGTCGCCCTCACCCGCCACCCGGGCGTGGACAAGCTGACCTTCACCGGCTCCACCGAGGTGGGCAAGCAGATCGGCAAGGCGGCCATGGACAACATGACCCGGGTGACCCTGGAACTGGGCGGCAAGTCGCCGACCATCGTCCTGCCGGACGCCAACCTCGCCGAAGCCGCCGCCGGTGCCGCCACCGCGATCTTCTTCAACCAGGGCCAGGTCTGCTGCGCCGGTTCGCGCCTGTACGTGCACCGCAAGCACTTCGACAACGTGGTGGCCGACATCGCCGGCATCGCCAACGGCATGAAGCTGGGCAATGGCCTCGACCCGAGCGTGCAGATGGGCCCGCTGATCTCCGCCAAGCAGCAGGATCGCGTCACCGGCTACATCCAGCTAGGCCGCGAGCTGGGCGCCACCATCGCTTGTGGCGGCGAAGGCTTCGGCCCCGGCTACTTCGTCAAACCGACGGTGATAGTCGACGTCGACCAGCAGCATCGCCTGGTGCAGGAAGAAATCTTCGGCCCGGTGCTGGTGGCCATGCCCTTCGACGATATCGACGAGGTGGTGCGCATGGCCAACGACAACCCTTACGGCCTCGGCGCCAGCATCTGGTCCAACGACCTCTCGGCGGTGCACCGCATGGTGCCGCGGATCAAGTCCGGCTCGGTCTGGGTCAACTGCCACAGCGCCCTCGATCCGGCGCTGCCTTTCGGCGGCTACAAGCTCTCCGGCGTCGGCCGCGAGATGGGCGCCGCCGCCATCGAGCACTTCACCGAACTCAAATCGGTGCTGATCAAACTCTGATCCTCTCCAGACGCGCCATGTATCGCACGTGGCGCAGTCTATCCGGGTCGCCCAGCAGGGCCGTAGCCCTGAGCCAGCAACCAGCGCTGCACCAGCCGACGCGGCTCCGGCTGCAAGCGCGCCAGGGCCTGCGCGAGTTCACCGGCCTGCAGCGCGCGCACCACTGGCGCCAACTCGACGCCCTGCAGATGCCAGATACCCAGCGGCTGGTCGGCGGTGACCACCACCTCGGCCTCCTCGATCGAGTCGCCACGCAGCACCGGGGCGCTGACGATCCGAACCTGGGAAACATCGGCCGGTGCGTGCATCGGTTCGGCGTCCGGCCAGCGGCTGCGCGCCTGCCAGAACGGCTGCTCGGCCCAGCGCCGTTCCAGGGCATAGAAGTCGCGGCCGGTGCGGGCGAAGCGCAGAAACAGCTGCGCCACCCGCTGCTGGTGGAAGCGTCGCGCCAACGCCGCGCGCTCGGGGTGGCGCAGCAGGGTGTTGATCACCGCGGGTGCCTGCAGCGCCGAGGACAGCGACTGGAAGATGCCGTTGCCGGACAGCGGGTCCACCGCCATGGCGGCGTCGCCGACGCGCAGCCAGTTGGCGCCGCTGGCCTCGTCGAAGAGGATCGCCGTGCTGCTGCGCGCATGCAGGGCGGCCGGTTGCAGCGCCGCGGCGCCAAACAGCTCGCGTACC
>NZ_AVOF01000142.1:0-7794 GCF_000465935.2 Pseudomonas sp. EGD-AK9 | reverse complement strand
GCTGCTGGAATGCTACGGCAGCGGCACCGGCCCGGCCGGCGACGCCGAGCTGCTGGCGGTCCTGGACGAGGCGCCCGCCCGCGGCGTGGTGCTGGCGGCGATCAGCCAGTGCCCGCAGGGGCATGTCGAGTTCGGCGTGTACGCCGCCGGCAGCCGCCTGGCCGAGGTCGGTCTGGTGTCCTGCGGCGGCATGACCCGCGAGGCGGCGCTGGGCAAGCTGTTCGCCCTGCTCGGCGCCGGGCTGGCGCCGGCCGAGGTGGAGCACTGGCTGGCGCGCGATCTCTGTGGTGAGATGAGCGACTGACGCCTCACGCCAACCAGGAGGGAAGCCATGAGCCTCGAGATCCGTCCCGTCAGCGCCGCCGACCACGCCGCCTGGCTGCCGCTGTGGCAGGGCTACCAGCGTTTCTACATGACCGAGATCGCCGCCGAGACCAGCGCCGTGACCTGGCAGCGCTTTCTCGATCCGGCCGAGCCGATGGGCGCGGCGCTGGCCTGGCAGGGCGATGAGGCGGTCGGCCTGGTGCACTGGGTGATCCACCGCTCGACCTGGACGGTCGGCGACTACTGCTACCTGCAGGACCTGTTCGTCGCCAAGGGCCAGCGCAGCGGCGGCATCGGCCGCCAGCTGATCCAGCACGTCTACCAGCAGGCGCGCGAAGCCGGCTGCTCGCGGGTGCACTGGCTGACCCACGAGAGCAACAGCCAGGCCATGCTGCTCTACGAACGCATCGGCGAGCGCTCCGGTTTCGTCCAGTACCGCAAGCTGCTGTAGCGCGCCGTGGCGACGCGCGGCCGCAGGGTGCGCCGCGCGCACCAGGGCGCCTTGGTGCAGTAAGGCTTAGAACACCGACCAGCCGATGCGCTGGCTGAGCAGCTCCAGGGCTTTCATCCCGGCCAGCGAGTTGCCGGCGGCGTTGAGTTCCGGCGACCACACGCAGACGCTGAAACGCCCCGGCACCACCGCGACTATGCCGCCGCCGACCCCGCTCTTGCCCGGCAGGCCGACGCGGTAGGCGAAGTTGCCGGCCTCGTCGTACAGCCCGCTGGTGGCCATGATGGCGTTGATCTGCTTGCTCTGCCGCGGCGACAGCACCTGCTCGCCGCTGTGCCGGCAGAAGCCCTGGTTGGCCAGGAAGCCGAAGGCGCGGGCCAGGTCGACGCAGCTCATGCGCAGCGCGCAGCAGCTGAAATAGCTGCGCAGCACCGCCTCCACCTCGTTGTGGAAATTGCCGAACGACTGCATCAGGTAGGCCGCCGCGGCGTTGCGCGCGCGGTGCTGGTATTCCGACTCGGCGACCTGGTTGTCCACCGTCACCTCGGGGTTGCCCGACAGGCGCCGGACGAAGTCGCGCATCGACAGTGCCGGCGCGGCGAAGCGCGACTGGTTGATGTCGCAGATCACCAGCGCGCCGGCGTTGATAAAGGGGTTGCGCGGCTTGCCGCGCTCGAACTCGAGCTGCACCAGCGAGTTGAACGGCTGCCCGGACGGTTCGTGGCCGAGGCGCTGCCAGATGGCCTCGCCGCTGTGGCCGATGGCCTGCACCAGACTGAACACCTTGGAGATGCTCTGGATCGAGAACGGCGTGCGCGCCTCGCCGGCCACGTGCAGCTGACCGTCGTTGCCGTACACGGCAATGCCCAGCTGGTTGGCCGGCACCCCGGCCAGGGCGGGAATGTAGTCGGCCACTTTGCCCTGGCCGATCAGCGGGCGGACTTCATCGAGTATCTCGTTCAACAGCGCTTGCATGCTCGGGCTCGCGGCAGGGCCGGGCGAGGCCCGGCGTACCGCAGCTAGACGCCCGCCGGCGACCGGGAATCACAGGCGCTCAGCGCTCCTGCGGCAGCCGCAACTCGACGCCCAGTCGCTGCGACAGGCAGGGCCAGCGTTGCCAGGCGGCGACCGTACCCGGCGCGGCGAGGCGCTCGCGGTAGGCCTGCACCGAGGGCTGGGCGAAGCTCGCGTCGTCGAGCAGGCCGGCCAGGGCGTGGTGCACCGCCTCGTCCAGCTGGTTGGCGAAGGGCTCGCCGATCAACTGATGGGCGATGAGGTTGGCGCGGGTGGTGTCCAGCGGGATCAGCGGCTGGCCGAGGTGGCCGATGTAGCGGTCGTTGACCTCCTCGACCAGACGATGGGCCAGGTAGGCCTCGTCGAGCAGGCCCTCGAGGCCGTTGTGCCCGGCCATCAGCGCCGGTGGCTGCAGGAAGAACTGCTCGGCCACCTGCAGCACCGGCCGGATCACGCGCTCGATACCGGCTTCGCTGGCCACCGTGGCGGCGGCGTCGAGCACGTCCGGCACCTGCTCGATATAGGCGACGACAAAGGCATTCAGGGTGGCGCCGGCGTTCTCGGCGGGCAGGCGGATGGCCGGGTGCAGGCGCTCCAGCTGGGTCTGCAGGAACTGCGCGAGGGCCTGGCTGCCGGCCTCGTGCTGGCGGGCCCGGTCGATCAGTTGGCGGATGGCGGCGGTGTTCATGACTGCTCCTGCGATTTGAGGACATGGACGTGAACCTTAGCCGGCGCGTGTGGCTGGCTAAGACGCGATTGTCATAATTTTTTAATACTTATGCGAGCTCGCTATATAGGGACTCGCCGATCTTTCTCCAGCCCGCTCCGGCCGGGGCGTTTAGGACAAGGCTTGCGCGGCTTCGGCCATTTTCGCGGTGACGTTGCGAGCTGAAAGTCGCCGTCTATACTCGAGTTCGAAAGGCAGTACCTGATGGAACCGGACGGGCTTAGGCACGGAGAGGTTTCGACAGCAGTCGCCAGCAGTCAGGGGCACCAGCGCGGGCAGTGAGCGCCGGCATGGTCGCCCCGTACGGCAGTCGATCCCTTAGCCGCAGGCTCCGCCGGCGGGATAACAAGAATCATAAGGGGAACCCGCAATGATGCGACATCCACGAGTCTGGATGGGCCTCCTGCTGTGGCTGGCATTGGGCTCGGCGCACGCCGAGTGGGCGGTCAACATGGCGCCCGGTGTCACCGAGGTCAGCCGCTCGGTCTTCGACCTGCACATGACCATCTTCTGGATCTGCGTCGTGATCGGCGTGGTGGTGTTCGGCGCCATGTTCTGGTCGATGATCGTCCACCGCCGCGCCACCGGCCAGGAGCCCGCGCACTTCCACGAAAGCACCACGGTCGAGATCCTCTGGACCGTGGTGCCGCTGGCGATCCTGGTGCTGATGGCGATTCCGGCGACCAAGACCCTGATCGAGATCTACGACACCTCCGAGTCGGAACTGGATATCCAGGTCACCGGCTACCAGTGGAAGTGGCACTACAAGTACCTGGGCCAGGACGTCGAGTTCTTCAGCAACCTGGCCACGCCCAAGGCGCAGATCGACAACCGCGCGGCCAAGGGCGAGCACTACCTGCTGGAGGTGGACGAGCCGCTGGTAGTGCCGGTGGGCACCAAGGTGCGCTTCCTGATCACCGCCGCCGACGTCATCCACTCCTGGTGGGTGCCGGCGCTGGCGGTGAAGAAGGACGCCATCCCCGGCTTCATCAACGAATCCTGGACGCGCATCGACGAGCCCGGCATCTACCGCGGCCAGTGCACCGAGCTGTGCGGCAAGGATCACGGCTTCATGCCGGTGGTGGTCGAGGCCAAGTCCAAGGAGGACTTCGCCGCCTGGCTGGCCGAGCGCAAGGCGGCGGCTGCCGCCGAACGCGAGCTGACCAGCAAGGAATGGACCCTGGACGAGCTGATGGCGCGCGGCGAGAAGGCCTACGGCACCGCCTGCGCCGCCTGCCACCAGGCCGGTGGCGAGGGCCTGCCGCCGATGTTCCCGGCGCTCAAGGGCTCGGCCATCGCCACCGGGCCGGCCGCAGGCCATATCGACATAGTGGTCAACGGCAAGCCGGGCACCTCCATGGCCGCCTTCGGCAAGCAACTGTCGGAGGTCGATCTGGCCGCCATCATCACTTACGAGCGCAACGCCTGGGGCAACAAGGTCGGCGACATGGTCACGCCCAAGGACATCCTCGACTTCAAGAAGGCTCAGGAGTAAGGACATGAGTGCAGTGATCGATTCCCATGGCCATGCCGCGCATGACCATCACCACGGCCCGGCCAAGGGCCTGATGCGCTGGGTGCTGACCACCAACCACAAGGACATCGGCACCATGTACCTGTGGTTCAGCTTCGCCATGTTCCTGCTCGGCGGGACCATGGCCATGGTGATCCGCGCCGAGCTATTCCAGCCCGGCCTGCAGATCGTGCAGCCGGAATTCTTCAACCAAATGACCACCATGCACGGCCTGATCATGGTGTTCGGCGCGGTGATGCCGGCCTTCGTCGGCCTGGCCAACTGGATGATCCCGCTGATGGTCGGCGCGCCGGACATGGCCCTGCCACGGATGAACAACTTCAGCTTCTGGCTGCTGCCGGCGGCCTTCGGCCTGCTGATCAGCACGCTGTTCATGGAGGGCGGCGGGCCCAACTTCGGCTGGACCTTCTACGCGCCGCTGTCGACCACCTACGCACCGGAGTCGGTGACCTTCTTCATCTTCGCCGTGCACCTGATGGGCATCAGCTCGATCATGGGCGCGATCAACGTGATCGCCACCATCCTCAACCTGCGTGCCCCCGGCATGACCCTGATGAAGATGCCGCTGTTCGTCTGGACCTGGCTGATCACCGCCTTCCTGCTGATCGCGGTGATGCCGGTGCTGGCCGGCTGCGTGACCATGATGCTGATGGACGTGCACTTCGGCACCAGCTTCTTCAACGCCGCCGGCGGCGGCGACCCGGTGCTGTTCCAGCACGTGTTCTGGTTTTTCGGCCACCCCGAGGTGTACATCATGATCCTGCCGGCGTTCGGCGCGGTCAGCTCGATCATCCCGGCCTTCGCCCGCAAGCCGCTGTTCGGCTACACCTCGATGGTCTACGCCACCGCCTCCATCGCCTTCCTGTCGTTCATCGTCTGGGCGCACCATATGTTCACCGTCGGCATCCCGCTGACCGGCGAGCTGTTCTTCATGTACGCCACCATGCTGATCGCCGTGCCCACCGGGGTGAAGGTGTTCAACTGGGCCAGCACCATGTGGCAGGGCTCGATGACCTTCGAAGCGCCGATGCTGTTCTCGGTGGCCTTCGTCATCCTGTTCACCATCGGCGGCTTCTCCGGGCTGATGCTGGCCATCGCCCCGGCGGACTTCCAGTACCACGACACCTACTTCGTGGTGGCGCACTTCCATTACGTGCTGGTGCCCGGGGCGATCTTCGGCATCTTCGCCTCGGCCTACTACTGGCTGCCGAAGTGGACCGGGCACATGTACGACGAGACCCTGGCCAAGCTGCATTTCTGGATGAGCTTCGTCGGCATGAACCTGGCGTTCTTCCCCATGCACTTCGTCGGCCTGGCCGGCATGCCGCGGCGCATTCCCGACTACAACATGATGTTCGCCAACTTCAACATGGTCTCGTCCATCGGCGCCTTCATGTTCGGCGCCACCCAGCTGCTGTTCCTGTTCATCGTCATCAAGTGCATCCGCGGCGGCAAACCGGCCCCGGCCAAGCCCTGGGACGGCGCCGAGGGGCTGGAGTGGACGGTGCCCTCGCCGGCGCCCTATCACACCTTCAGCACGCCGCCCGACGTGAAGTAGGAGGCCGGCCGTGAGTGAAGTGATCGGCACCCGTCGTCTGGTCGTACGCCTGCTGCTGGTGGTGGTGGCGATGTTCTGCTTCGGCGTGTTCGTCCTGCCGCCGTTCTACGACGCCATGTGCAAGGTGTTCGGCATCAACGGCAAGACCGCCGGCGCCTACCAGGGCGAGCAGCGGGTGGACGAGGCGCGCCAGGTGCGCGTGCAGTTCCTCGCCACCAACGCCGCCGGCATGGTCTGGGAGTTCGGCCCGCAGGCCGATGAGATCCTGGTGCACCCCGGCGAGCCGCGCGACATGCTGTTCGTCGCCTACAACCCGAGCAGCGAGCCGATGACCGCGCAGGCCATTCCCAGCGTGTCGCCGTCCAAGGCGGCGGCCTTCTTCCACAAGACCGAATGCTTCTGCTTCACCCAGCAGGTGCTGCAGCCGGGCGAGCGCATCGAGATGCCGGTGCGCTTTATCGTCGATAGAGATTTGCCGCAGGACGTCAAGCACCTGACCCTGGGCTACACCCTGTTCGATATCACCGCGCGCAAGCCGCCCGTGGCGCAGGCTCCATAAGGAGAACAACAATGTCGAGTCACGAGAATCACGAAAACTACTACGTCCCCGCGCAGAGCAAGTGGCCGATCATCGCCACCCTCGGCATGCTGGTCAGCGTCTACGGCGTGGGCACCTGGTTCAACGACATGAGCGCCGGCCGCGACGGCTCCAATGGCCCGCTGATCTTCTTCGTCGGCGGCCTGATCCTGGCCTGGATGCTGTTCGGCTGGTTCGGCAACGTGATCAAGGAGAGCCGCGGCGGCCTGTACAGCGCGCAGATGGATCGCTCGTTCCGCTGGGGCATGAGCTGGTTCATCTTCTCCGAGGTGATGTTCTTCGCCGCCTTCTTCGGCGCCCTGTTCTATATCCGCACCTTCGCCGGGCCCTGGCTCGGCGGCGAGGGCGACAAGGGCGTGACCAACATGCTCTGGGAAGGCTTCGAGTACAGCTGGCCGCTGCTGCAGAACCCCGACTCCAAGCTGTTCCCGCCGCCGACGGCGGTGATCGACCCCTGGCACCTGCCGCTGATCAACACCATCTTGCTGGTGAGCTCCAGCTTCACCGTGACCTTCGCCCACCACGCGCTGAAGAAGAACCGGCGCGGCCCGCTCAAGGCCTGGCTGGCGGCCACCATTCTGCTCGGCGCGGTGTTCCTGTTCTTCCAGATCGAGGAATACATCGAGGCCTACACCGAGTTGGGCCTGACCCTCGGCTCGGGCATCTACGGCGCCACCTTCTTCATGCTCACCGGCTTCCACGGCGCCCATGTGACCCTCGGCGCGATCATCCTCACGGTGATGCTGGTGCGCATCCTGCGCGGGCACTTCGACGCCGACCAGCACTTCGGCTTCGAGGCCGCCGCCTGGTACTGGCACTTCGTCGATGTGGTCTGGCTGGGGCTGTTCGTCTTCGTCTATGTGCTTTGAGGCAGCAGCACGCCACAGGCTTCAAACGGCAGCTAGAGGCTGCCGCTACCAGCTGACATGAGACACCAGTTGCCCCGAGTAGAAGCCCCAGGCGACCAGGGCGACGGTGATGGCGGTCAGCCCGACACGGACGGTCAGGGCGTTGACCACGCGGGAACCACGGCCCTCGTCCTTGACCAGGAAGACCAGGCCGCTGAACAGGCTGACCAGGGTGGCCAGCAGCATGAGGACGATCGCGGCCTTGAGCATGCGAGACTCCGGGGGAGTGGGCGATGTATTGCAGTATAGCCAGCCAGCACCTTGTCCGTGGGGCGGCCGCATGAGCGCCTTCCGTCCCGGCTGGCTGCCCAGCCTGCTGGTGGCCCTGCTGCTGCCCGGGTTGCTCGGCCTGGGCACCTGGCAGTTGCAGCGTGCCGAGGACAAGCGCGCCCTGCTGGCCAGCTTCGAAGACCGCCGCCAGGCCGCGCCGCTCGGCCTCGATCGGCTCGAGCGCAGCCGCGACCCGGCCTACCGGCGCGTGCGTCTGTACGGCCAGTTCGACGCCGCGCACAGCCTGTTGCTGGACAACCGCATGCGCGACGGCCGCGTCGGCTTGGAGCTGCTGCAACCCTTCTACGACCAGGCCAGCGGCCTCTGGGTGCTGCTCAACCGCGGCTGGCTGCCCTGGCCGGATCGGCGCCGGCCGCCGCAGTTCGCCACCCCCGAGGATGCCTTGGCCC
>NZ_AVOF01000141.1:0-27822 GCF_000465935.2 Pseudomonas sp. EGD-AK9 | reverse complement strand
GCAGGCAGGGCCTCGGCCAGGCGCGCACTGGCGTCCGCGGGCAGGCTGTCCAGCCAGGCCCAGGGCGTGCCCTGAGCCTGCAGCTGTTGCAGCAACGGCGCGGCACCGGGGGTGAGTTCGGCGTGCTCGTCGGCGACGGTCGCCAGCATCTGCTGCAGCGCCTGCCGTTCCTGGGCCTGCGGCGGACGACCGAGCAGTTCGGCCAGGGCCTGCTCGGGGCAGTGAGCGCCAGCGGGTAGTTCGGTATCGGGATGCAGACGCTGCAGGGCGACCGGCAGGGTGCGGGCGCCGAAGTCGACCAGGCAGCCGGAAAGCTCGAATAGAAGGGCGGTGGGGGCGGTGTGAGGCATAGGGTCATCCCTGCAATGGTCTAGGCCACTCTAGGGCGCGCAGATGACCACAGGATGACCGGGCGATGACGCCGCTCAGCCTCCGCCGAGCAGGGCGCGCAGGTGCTCGGGCAGGGGCACCGAGCGTTCGCTGGCATGCTCGATCCAGACCAGCTTGCAGTAGCCCTCGCCATAGCAGCGCTGCGGATCTTCCAGGGTCGACAGGCGGTGTTCGAGCACCAGGCTGCTGCGGCCCAGGGCGCCGGCATACAGCTGCACCACCACGGTGGCGGGGTGAACCACGGGTTTCAGGTAGGTGTGCTGGGTCTGCAGCACCACCGGGCCCTGCGGGGCGTCGTTCATCGCCACGCCGACGCGTTCGAACCAGGCGATCCGCGCTTCTTCCAGGTACTGCATATAGAGGATGTTGTTGACGTGCCCGTAGCTGTCCATGTCGCCCCAGCGCACGGGGATATGGGCGGTGTGCAGAAGCATTTTCTCGATCATCGGGGTTGTCCGCTATGCTGCCATCAGGGGGCTCAGGCTATATACTGCGCGGCCTCGGTGGCCGCTGGCGGGTCGCCACACTACTTTTCTCAAGGAGAGACTGCAATGCATGTGAACGGTGCTCGCTGGATCGTGCGCCTCGGCGGCCTGATGGCGCTCGTCGGCCTGAGTCTGCTGCCTGCGATGGCGCAGGCCGCCTCGGAGGACGACCCCTGGGAAGGCTTCAACCGCGCCATGTTCCGCTTCAACGACACCCTCGACACCTACGCGCTGAAGCCTGTGGCGCAGGGTTATCAGGCAGTCACCCCGCAGTTTCTGGAAGACGGCGTGCACAACGTCTTCGGCAACCTGGGCGATGTCGGCAACCTGGCCAACAACCTGCTGCAGGGCAAGATGCACGACGCCGGAGTGGATACCGGGCGCCTGATCTTCAACACCACCTTCGGCCTGCTCGGCTTCTTCGACGTGGCCACGCCGATGGGCCTGCAGAAGAACGACGAGGACTTCGGCCAGACCCTCGGCGCCTGGGGCCTGGGCAGCGGCCCCTACCTGGTGATTCCGTTCCTCGGCCCGAGCAGCGTGCGCGACGCCACCGGCAAGCTGCCGGACAGCTTCCTCGAGCCCTATCCCTACATGGGCCATGTGCCGACGCGCAACGTCACCCGCGCCGTGGATGTGGTCGACACCCGCGCCAGCCTGCTGTCGGCGGAGAAGCTGATCAGCGGCGACAAGTACATCTTCATCCGCAACGCCTACCTGCAGAACCGCGAGTTCAAGGTGCAGGACGGCCAGGTCGAAGACGACTTCTGAGTTTGGCGGGCATGAAAAAGGCGGCCCTTGGCCGCCTTTTTCGTAAGTGCAGATGTCAGCTCATCGACAGGATGGCCAGGCCCAGCGACTGGCGACCGTCGCCCAGATCGGCGATGCGCACCACCTCGGCCTGGGCGTCGAGGCCGGCCAGCTCGCTGTGCTCGGAGGGGATGTGGACCTTGACCCGGTCGCCCATGCTCAGCGCGACTTCGGCCTCGAGTTGCATGCCGGTACTGGACAGATCCAGACACAGCGCGGAAATTTCCCGCCCGCCATGGTGCAGGGTTACTGGCGCTTCCAGTCGCATGCGGATGTAGTCACGTTTCTCGCTGTACGCTCGATCGCTCTGACTCATGGACGCTGTCCTCTTGTTATAAGGTTCTCCTGCGGCTCTTATAACCCTCGCCGATTTGCCCTGTAAAGTCGCCGAACGACGACTGGCGCCGGCTTGAATCGGTCGACGGATGGGAGTACCGTCTGCCCCTTGAATTCGCCCTGACGCCACCTACGCGGCGCCGCGCCACGGGCCGTCACCCGATTGCCCCGGCGCAGTTTGCCTGGATACCCCATGCACAAAACCAGTGCCACTCTGCTGATCATCGATGACGACGAAGTCGTGCGTGCCAGCCTCGCGGCCTACCTCGAGGACAGCGGCTTCAAGGTGCTGCAGGCCAGCAACGGCCTGCAGGGGCTGGAAGTGTTCCAGCAGGCCAAGCCCGACCTGATGATCTGCGACCTGCGCATGCCGCAGGTCGATGGCCTCGAACTGATCCGCCGGATCAACGCCCTCGGCGTCGAGGTGCCGGTGATCGTGGTGTCCGGCGCCGGCGTCATGAACGATGCGGTGGAGGCCTTGCGCCTGGGCGCCGCCGACTACCTGATCAAGCCCCTGGAAGACCTGGCGGTGCTCGAGCACTCGGTGCGCCGTGCCCTCGATCGCTCGCGCCTGCGTTTGGAGAACCAGCGCTACCGCGAGAAGCTGGAAACCGCCAACCGCGAACTGCAGGCCAGCCTGCACCTGTTGCAGGAAGACCAGAACGCCGGGCGCCAGGTGCAGATGAACATGCTGCCGGTGACGCCCTGGCAGGTCGACAGCCTGACCTTCGCCCACCAGATCATCCCTTCGCTGTACCTGTCCGGCGACTTCGTCGACTACTTCCGCGTCGACGAGCGACGCATCGCCTTCTACCTGGCCGACGTGTCCGGCCACGGCGCGTCCTCGGCCTTCGTCACCGTGCTGCTCAAGTTCATGACCACCCGGCTGCTCTACGAGTCGCGCCGCGGCGGCCTGCTGCCGGAGTTCAAGCCCTCGGAAGTGCTCGGCCACATCAACCGCGGGCTGATCAACTGCAAGCTGGGCAAGCACGTGACCATGCTCGGCGGGGTGATCGACGAGCAGAGCGGCCAACTGACCTACAGCATCGGCGGCCACCTGCCGTTACCGGTGCTGTTCGAGAAAGGCGAGGCCCGTTACCTGGAAGGCCGCGGGCTGCCGGTGGGGCTGTTCGAGGAGGCCGAATACGCCGATCACGTCATGCCGCTGCCCGAGTCGTTCAGCCTGACGCTGTTGTCTGACGGCATTCTCGACCTGTTGCCGGGCGAGACGCTGAAGGACAAGGAATTGGCGCTGCCACAACTGGTTAGCCAGGCTGGCGGCAGTCTAGACGGTTTGCGTCAAGTTCTCGGTCTGGCCAATCTGGGCGAGATGCCGGATGATATCGCCTTGCTGGTGTTAAGCAGGAACCTTGCATGAATCCTGGGATAAGCCCCGGTCGTATCCAATTCGCCGAGCAGGACGGGACCTTCGTCCTCAAATTCGTCGGCGAAGTGCGTCTGACGCTCTGTTCGGCGCTGGATGCCACGATTGAAAAGATCTTCACCGCGCTGAATTTCTCGGCCATCGTCATCGACCTGACCGAAACCCGCAGCATCGACAGCACCACCCTCGGCCTGCTGGCCAAGCTGTCGATTCTGTCGCGGCAGAAGGTCGGTCTGTTGCCCACCGTGGTCACCACCCACGACGACATCACCCGCCTGCTGCAGTCGATGGGCTTCGATCAGGTGTTCAATATCGTCGACCGGCCGGTGCCGTGCCCGGAGGCGCTGGATGATCTGCCGTCGCAGGATCAGTCCGAAGAGGTGGTCAAGGCCAAGGTTCTGGAGGCCCACCGCATCCTCATGGGGCTCAACGACTCCAACCGAGAGGCCTTCCACGATCTGGTCAGCGCCCTCGAACGGCACTGACAGGCGAACAATGCAAAGGGGCGCCCGCATGCGGGCGCCCCTTTTTGCGTTTCAGGCCCTGGCGGCGAGCAGCGCTTCGAGCTTTTCCTGATCGCGGGCGAACAGGCGGATGCCTTCGGCGAGTTTCTCGGTGGCCATGGCGTCTTCGTTGAGCGCCCAGCGGAAGGCGCTTTCATCCAGGCTACGGCGGGTTTCGCCGGCGGCGCCGGGGGCCAGTCGGCGGCTCATTTGGCCTTGGTCGTCGGCCAGTTGCTGCAGCAGCTCCGGGCTGATGGTCAGGCGGTCGCAGCCGGCCAGCTGTTCGATCTGGCCCAGATTGCGGAAGCTCGCCCCCATCACCACGGTCTGGTAGCCGTTGGCTTTGTAGTAGTCGTAGATGCGCGCCACCGACTGCACGCCGGGGTCCTCGGCGCCGACGAAGTCGCGGCCCTCGGCCTTCTTGTACCAGTCGTAGATGCGCCCGACGAAGGGCGAGATGAGGAACACCCCGGCATCGGCGCAGGCCTGGGCCTGGGCGAAGGCGAACAACAGGGTCAGGTTGGTCTGCACGCCGGCTTTTTCCAGCTGTTCGGCGGCGCGGATGCCTTCCCAGGTCGAGGCGATCTTGATCAGCACACGCTCGCGGCCGATGCCGGCCTGCTCGTAGAGGCCGATCAGGCGTTCGGCGCGGCGCAGGGTGGCGTTGGTGTCGAAGGACAGGCGGGCGTCCACCTCGGTGGAGATACGCCCGGGAATCACCTTGAGGATCTCCTGGCCGACGGCCACGGCGAAGTGGTCGCAGGCCAGGCCGAGGTCGCCCTGGCCGGCTGTCACGGCGCGCCCCAGCAGCTCGGCGTAACGCGGCAGCGCGGCGGCCTTGAGCAGCAGCGAGGGGTTGGTGGTGGCATCCACCGGTTGCAGGCGGGCGATGGCGTCGAGGTCGCCGGTGTCGGCAACCACGGTGGTGAACTGCTTGAGTTGTTCCAGCTTGGAGGTCATGACGGAGCCTTGTCGTTGCGGATGTCACGACCTTACCCGAGGTGCCAGGGCGGCTCAACGGGCAGCGAGGGCTGTCGCGCTGACAATGTTTGCGCGTGCGGGCTGCGCTGCTGCATGTCGCAGCTGAAGGTGGCCGAGGCGCTGTCCGGCGCCGATGACGAGCGGGGTATCCCCAGCCGCGAGCTGCACCGCCAGCTGAGCAAAGCCGGCGAACCGCTGCCGCTGGCTCAGTGCCCGCGCAGCACCTCGGCGGCCTGATCGAGCAGCGCCAGCGGGTCCTTGACCTTGTGGATGTCCACCGACAGCAACTGGCGGAAGCGCCGTGCGCCGGGGAAACCCTGGGCCAGGCCGAGCACATGGCGGGTGATGTGATGCAGGGTGCCGCCTTCGCGCAGGTGCTGCTCGACATAGGGGCGCAGCGCGAGCAGGGCGTCCATGCGGGTGATGCCGCTGTCCGCGGCGCCGAATAGGCGGTTGTCCACCTGCGCCAGCAGGAAGGGATTGTGGTAGGCCTCGCGGCCGAGCATTACGCCGTCGAAGGTCTGCAGGTGCACCTCGCATTCTTCCAGGGTCTTGATGCCACCGTTGAGGATGATCTCCAGGTCGGGGAAATCCTGCTTGAGCTGGGCGGCGACTTCGTAGCGCAGCGGCGGCACCTCGCGGTTCTCCTTCGGCGACAGGCCTTCGAGAATGGCGATGCGCGCGTGCACGGTGAAGCTGCGACAGCCGGCATCACGCACCTGGCCGACGAAATCGCACAGCTCGGCATAGCTGTCGCGGCCGTTGATGCCGATGCGGTGCTTGACCGTCACCGGGATGCTCACCGCGTCCTGCATGGCCTTGACGCAGTCGGCCACCAGCGCCGGGTGGCCCATCAGGCAGGCGCCGATCATATTGTTCTGCACCCGGTCGCTGGGGCAGCCGACGTTGAGGTTGACCTCGTCGTAACCATGCTGCTCGGCCATCTTGGCACAGGCGGCGAGGTCCTGCGGGTTGCTGCCGCCCAGCTGCAACGCCAGCGGATGCTCGCACTCGCTGTAACGCAGGAAGCGCTCGCGATCGCCATGGATCAGCGCACCGCTGGTGACCATTTCGGTATACAGCAGGGCGTGACGCGACAGCTGGCGCAGAAAGAAACGGCAGTGGCGATCGGTCCAGTCCATCATGGGGGCCACGGAGAAACGGCGGGACAGGGCAGTGCACGTGGTTACTGGCTTTGAAGCTGATTCTAGAGGCATTGGTTCAGATCGATTGACGGCCGCAAAGGCTGGTTGTTGCCCGTTTTTGCGCATGCGATACCAAAATCAAGCACTGGTAAATGCATTTCCAGCACTGGTGATGAGCGCACAGAAACGATCACTCGGCGCAGTGGGCAGACCAGGTACAGGGTTCAGGTTCGGCTGCGCCGCAACGGAGCCATAGTCTACCAAGAAAGCCGGTCCTTAGACCGCAAGCCGTTTGCTCGCGCCAGGGTGATGAGGAGGGAGGCCGGGCTTGCATTGCCCGGTGCTCTCGAAAAGGCTTCGCGCAAGGGCAAATGGGCAAGGAGGGCAGCGGCGTTCAGGCCCAGGCCGTTGGGAGCGATCTCACACACACCTTGGCGCGGTCCTGTCTGTCGCTAAGCCTGCCTCGGGTATGAGATCGAGGCGAGCGCTATGACTGATGCGCGCAAGGTGCTGTGTAAGCTGGATACGGTGACTCGGAGTCGAGAGCCTGATCGAGACCGGGCAGGGATGAGTTGGACGAATTGCTTGCCTACTTTTTCGATCTTCTCGACGCTTAGGCAGGAGGAAATCGCGCGGATCTGTTGGGAGGATCTGGATGAGCGGCGGCAGGCGGTTGTTCGCTCCAACCGGCGATATTGGCTGGAGCAGCGCTCGTGGACGATACGCGGGAGAAAATGCTACCCAAGCCCTGATTGGTTGAGGTATTCGCGTCTTGCCTGAATGACGTTGTTGTGGCACTGAACGCGGTGAGCCCCGGGCCTCCGTCTCGAAGCTGTTTTGGCAGGCTCCGTCGTCCTCAGCCCTAGTGGGGTATCGAGGGATTTTCAGTCGGGAAGTGCAAGGTAAAGCAAGTGCCGGAGTCATCGCTGCTGACTAGGGCCTGTCCTCCATGCGCATGCATGATCGAGCGCACAATCGCCAAGCCAAGCCCCCCGGAGTCGTCAGGCTGATTGCGCGAGGGATCGCAGCGGTAGAAGCGTTCGAACAGGCGCGCTAGATGCTCGCCGGCAATCGGTTCGCCCAGGTTATGCACGCTGATTTCAAGCCCTGCTGCTCCAGCCACGCTGTCGATGGTCACGGGAGTATCGGTGGCGCCATAGCGCAGCGCATTGGCAATCAGGTTGGCCAGTGCGCGCCGCAGCAGTTGTGCGTCGGCCCAGAGCTTGCCACTGGTCTGGTTGATCAATGTATTGCCACGCTCATGTGCCATGCCCTCGAAGTACTCGCACAGCTGTGCTGTCAGCTCTCGAAGATCGACTGACTCGCGAGTGAGCGAGGCTTTGGGTTGTTCGCAGCGGGCAAGGAACAGCATGCTGTCGATCATCCGGGCCAGTCGCTCATATTCCTCCAGATTGGACACCAGCAGATTCTGGTAATCCTCGAGCGAGCGTGTGCGCCCCAGTGCCTGCTGGGTCTGGCCCATCAGATTGCTCAATGGCGTGCGCATCTCATGGGCGAGGTCTTCGGAGAAGCGCGACAGCTGGACGAAGCCATCCTCCAGCCGGGCCAACATCTGATTGAGGGCCTGGCTCAGTGCCTGTAGTTCGCTCAGCTCCTCGAACTCGTCCAGGCGCAGGTACAGGTGCTGGGCGTCCACTGTGCAGGCCTGTTTGGCTAGCCGACGTACCGGATGTAATCCGCGCAGGCTAACTAGCCAGCCGAGTAGAAAGGCCAGCAAGGCACCGGTGGAAAGGGCGATCCACAGCTTGAGCCGATAAGCGCTGAGCATCTGCTCGCGCTCGTGCAGCAGCTTGCCGGCGATCAATGTCAGGCGGCGCTCTGGGCGGGCTACATCGAGCCATGCCAGGCGCAGCGGCTCGGCAGACAGGCCATCGGCAAGCCTCGCCTGGGGGGCTGCCGGTAAGCTGGGTAATGGCAACGAGGGTGGGTTGATCTCGATGAGCAGCTTGCCGCTGCCATCGATGATCCACAGCAGGTTGTCGTGGTTGCCCAGCATGTTCTCGTACAGCTGTGGTCGGCTGCGCAGCGCCTCGATGCTGTCGCTGTCGTCGATCAGCGCCTGCATGCGCTGTAGCCGGCCGAGCAGAGCCTGATCATCCCGCCAAGCGATCTCGCGGTGCAGCGATTGATAGAGGTAAAAGCCAAAGGCCCCCAGCAACAACGCACTGACTGCGGCGAACATCAGCGCCAGACGCAGACTCAGCGAGCGCGGCCAAAGGCTCACGACTGCACCTCCAGCATGTAGCCCATGCCCCGCACGGTATGAATCAGCTTGATCGGGTAGGGATCGTCGACCTTGGCCCGCAGGCGGCGGATGGCCACGTCGACCACATTGGTATCGCTGTCAAAATTCATGTTCCAGACATGGGAGGCAATCAAGGCGCGTGAGAGCACCTCGCCCTCTCGGCTGAGCAAGAGGTGGAGCAGGGCGAACTCCTTGTTGGTCAGGTGCAGCCTCTCGCCATTGCGAGACACCTTGCGCTTGAGTAGATCCATCTGCAAATCGGCGGCCTGAAAATGCTCCACTTCTCGGGGCGGCCCGCGTCGCAGCAGCGTGCGCACCCGGGCGAGCAGCTCGGCGTAGGAGAAGGGCTTGACCAGGTAGTCGTCCGCGCCCAACTCCAATCCCTTCACGCGATCTTCGACGGCATCGCGCGCGGTGAGAAACAGCACCGGTGTGTGCCCCTGCCGCCGAATGATCTGTAGCAGTTGCCAGCCATCTATCCCCGGCAGCATCACATCCAGGATGACCAGGTCGAATTCGCTTTCCTGTACCAGGTGCTGGCCGTCCAAGCCGTTCAAGGCAACCTCCACCAAATAGCCGGACTCACTCAAGCCTTTGCGCAAGTAGTCGGCGGTTTTGGCTTCGTCTTCAACAACCAGGATGCGCATCTTCCCCTCCAGTGCAGGCGCATAGCCTAGGCCTATACGCGGCGCGCTCCCATTACAAATTGGTAATCCCGGCGCAATCGGTCTGACTGGGAGGCTTGTGCAGGATTGCCGGCATCCGCTCAGCAGAGCCTAAACCGGGAGAACTGCATGCTCATTCGTAAAACCACCCTGTCTCTACTCGCCCTGGCCATGGGCGTTTCCACCTCTTGGGCGGCCGATCAGGTCGCTCAGCGTCAGGACGTTACCCTGCCTCTGGCCAACGATTTGCTCGATGCCACGCTGGCTGCCTGCCATGCCGATGGCCGCACGGCAGTTGCGGCTGTGGTCGATCGGGGTGGCAACCTGGTCGCCGTCCAGCGTGACGACAACGTCGGCCCGCACAACACCCTGGCCGCGCAGCGCAAAGCCTTTACCGCACTCTCGACCAAAACTCCGACGCGCTTACTGGCGGAGCGTGCTCGCGGCAACCCGGAGGCCGAGAACCTCAACACCCTCGACGAGCTGTTGCTGCTGGGCGGTGGCGTACCGCTGAAGCTCGGCGATCAGGTCATAGGTGCCATTGGCGTAGCGGGGGCGGGCGGTGCAGCCAACGACGAGGCATGCGCACTCAAGGCCATCGAGCACGTTCTATCCACCCATCAATAACCTGGAGTTACAACATGAAAGCACTCAAAACCCTTCTGGCTGGCGCAGTCCTCAGCGGTCTGTCGTCCTTTGCACTGGCAGACGCCAACCCGCTCAGCGTACATGTCCTCAATCTGCAGGATGGGTTGCCGTCCCCGGCCGTGACTGTGACGCTGGAGAAGCAGAACGGCCAGAACTGGCAGACCCTCAATGACGGTGTCACCAACGAACAGGGACGCATTACAGCGCTGTATCCGGAAGGCAAAGCGCTCGAGAAGGGCACCTACCGAGTCACTTTCAAGACCGGCGAATGGTTCGAGAAGCACGATCTGAAAACCTTCTTTCCTGAAGTGCCGGTGATCTTTGAAGTCGATGGCACGGTGCCGCATTACCACATTCCGCTTTTGCTCAGCCCCTACGGCTTCTCCACGTACCGCGGCAATTAACGAACCAGGGTGATATCGGTCCGGTGCTCGCCCTGGATCGAGCTGCAGCAGTACTCGCCCACGCATCGGCTGGGCGAGGGCTGCTGCTTTACAGGAAAACTACAGATCTAGTCCTGGGCCGGCTGTCGCCGGAAAAACAGAGTGACTTGACCCAGCTCTACACCGAACTTGCTCATGCGCGAGCGATTGATCATGGTGTCTTCGTCCATCAGGTACATCCAGTCGTCGAAGCTGACTTCATAGGTTGTGCCGTCAACGGGAAGGTTGAGCTGGTAACGCCAGCGTAGGGCATTACCGGCCAGTTCCCCCCGAGCTTCGCCGATCACATCGGCCGCAGTACCTCGCCAACGCTTGTCGCCATCTGGAGTAAGCGTCCAGACACGACGTTGCTTGCTGCCGTCGCTGTAGACAAAGCGCTCATCCAGAATCAGTTTCTCGCCTTCACGGCGGCTGATGATCTGGACATGAAAGCGTTTGATTACCTTGCCCGAGCGATCCTGGAACATTCCCCAAGCCTCTACCGGACCATCGAAATAACGGATCAGGTCCAATTCAGGCTGCTGTCCGGCATAGTCTTGAACTGAGACGCTGGCGCAGCTACCCAGCAGCAGACAGGTTAAGAGCACGAGCACTTTCTTCATGTGTTACCTCTTCAGTTGCTCTCGCGGTTCAGCCGAGCAGCGCCGCGTGCAGATCCCTTTCAGGATCAACCCGCGCCTGGGTACCCGCTGGGCGATCTGGCGAGCGGCCGAATAAAAAAACCGGCAACCAAAGTAGGGGAGAGCTGGTTGCCGGGTTGCGCAGCCGGGGAAGGAGGCAGACGCCCTATGCGGCGAACTCTTCCTCGCTGAAGGCCATCAGGGTGGATTTGCCTGCAAGTACTTCTGCCAGCAGGCCATCCGTTTCGGTCAGTACTCGGTTGAAGAAGAAATCAGCCGACTTGATCTTGGCTCCGTAGAAGGCGGTCTCCCCGCTGCCGGCACTCAGTGCGTTTCTGGCAACCAGCGCCATGCGCGACCACATCCAGGCAAGCGAGGTAAGAGCAAACAAACGCAAGTAGGGGGTCGACGCCGCGCCGGCCTGCTCGGGATCTTTCATGCCTTCCATCGCGATCCACAATGTCCCCTGGTGCAGCTGCTTGAGCGCTGATTCCACGGCAGCAGCGTGCGGTGCATCGGGGTGCTCCTGCAGCCATCCCTCGGTCATGGCGAAGAAGTTGCGGATGGCCCGGCCGCCGCCCAGCGACAGCTTTCGACCAACCAGGTCGAGTGCCTGGATGCCGTTGGTGCCCTCGTATATGCGAGTGATGCGGCAGTCGCGTACCAGTTGCTCGATACCCCAGTCTTCGGTGAAGCCGGAGCCGCCGAGCACCTGCAGAGCTTCGTTCGCGCAGGTGAAGCCCTCATCCGTCAGGAAGGCTTTGACTACCGGAGTCAGCAGCTGAACCAGGTCGTCTGCATGCTCACGGGCCTGCTCGTTCTCATGATCGTGTGCGATGTCCAATTGCAGCCCGGTGAAGTAGGCCAGCGCGCGGCAGCCTTCGATCATGACCTTCTGACGCAACAGCATTCGACGTACATCCGGATGAACCAGGATCGGATCGGCAGGCTTGTCGGCGCATTGGGGGCCAGACAGCGAGCGACTCTGCAGGCGCTCCCTGGCGAAGCCCAGGCTGATTTGGTAGGCGTTTTCCGCGATGCCCAGGCCCTGCATCCCAACCATCAGGCGGGCCGAGTTCATCATGGTGAACATGCACCGCAGGCCCTTGTTCGGCTCTCCGATGAGCCAACCTTGCGCCCCCTCGAAATTCATCACGCAGGTAGCCGACCCCTTGATGCCCATCTTGTGCTCCAAACCGCCGCAAAAAGCTGTGTTGCGGGAGCCGTCCTCGAGGAACTTTGGTACCAGGAACAGGGAGATACCTTTCACGCTGTCCGGCGCATCGGGCAGTTTTGCTAGCACCAGGTGCACGATGTTATCGACCAGGTCGTGTTCGCCGCCGGTGATCCAGATCTTGGTGCCGGAGATGGCATAGCTGCCGTCTGCCCGGGGGAGGGCGCGGGTTCGAATCAGCCCCAGGTCGGTGCCGCACTGCGGCTCGGTCAGGCACATGGTGCCGGTCCATTCGCCGCTGATGAGTTTGGGCAGGTAACGGTCTTGTTGCTCGCGGGTGCCATGGGCGGTCAGGGCGTTGATCGCGCCATGAGTCAGGCCTGGATACATGCCCAGGGACAGGTTGGCGGAGCAGACCATTTCTTCGACCATCATGTTCAACACATGGGGAAGGCCCTGACCACCGAACTCCGGCGTACACGCCAGCGCCGTCCAGCCACCCTCGGCGAACTGCTTGTAAGCGGCTTTGAATCCCTCCGGCGTAGTCACCGACTTCTCGGCAGGGTCGTAGTGGCACCCTTGTTTGTCGCCTGGCCCATTGAGCGGCGCCAGCACGTTTTCGGCGACCTTGGCTGCTTCCTCCAGGATCGCGCCACCGAGATCGGCACTGAACTCATGTTGCGTCGGCAGTGACTGCAGGGCTGGGTAAGCGTTGAGCACTTCCTCGAAAACGAAGCGCATATCACGTAACGGCGCGCGGTAAGCCGGCATCGAAGCATCCTCTATTTCTGTACATTAAAAAATCTTGTACAGCTTTTGTATAGCTTTTCGATGCTGCGATGCAAGCACCGATAGACCGGATACGAATCAGGCGAAACAGCGGCGTGACACATCAGGGGGCCGGCTCGTGAATGGCCGAGTCTGGGAGGCGCAGATGTACCCACTTGCTTGGTGGGGTTCCTGAAGTGGCGTTTGGTGCCCGGGCCGACACACCGGCCTCGATCTCCCTATTTCACAGGATTAAGGCGATTCAGTGTGACCTGTCCTGCAACCGCGAACACTGCCCTAGCCGCCCATTCGGGCCTTATAGGCTTTCGGGCTGACCAGTTGGGTATTGGGAAACTGAAGCAGGAGCTATGCACGAATTCAGAGCAGTTCTTTTAGAAAATCGACAAAGGCCATCGTCCGCGCCGAGCGCCGTCGTTCTGGACTGAACACCGCCTGGACGGGAAGGGCCCTGGCCCTATGGCCGTCCAGTACGGTGACAACCCTGCCCTGCTCGAGGTCGGCCGCGAACAGCCACTCGGGAGACAGGGCGATGCCCAGGCCTGAGAGCACCAGCTCGCGAATGGCCTCGCTGCTGTTGCTGGTCATGTTGCCCCGGATGGCAATGTCGAACTCCTCTGCATCGCGGCTGAAGTGCCAGATGTCGTAGTGCTCCAGCAGTGTGAAGCCGATGCAGTTGTGGCCACTCAACTCGCCCGGATCGAGCGGTAGACCACGGCGGCTCAGGTAGGCCGGTGCTGCGAACACCCGGCGTTCGCTGGCACCGAGAGGAACTGCTACCAGCCCCTCGTTCTTCACCGCGCCGATACGAATGGCCAGGTCGATATCCTCCCTGAGCAGATCCTCGTGCTGATCGTTCAGCCTGAGGTCGATCCGTACATTCGGGTGGCGCTCCAGAAAGATGCCCAGCCGCGGCGCCAGGCACAGCCGCCCGTAGCTCACGGGGGCGGCAATGCGCAGCGGCCCGGCGACCTGCTCCTGACCGCTGGCGAAACTCAGGGTGGCGGTTTCCAGGTTGGCGAGGATGTCCTGGCAGTCGGCGTAGAACCTTTGGCCCTGGTCGGTCAGGGCCAAGTGCCGGGTGCTGCGAACGAACAGCGGGCCGCCGAGATGTTGCTCCAGTGCGCGGATCTGCTTGCTCACCGCTGGTTGTCCGACATTGCGTTCGCGGGCTGCCGCGGTGAAGGAGCCGCGCTCCACGACGCGCACGAACAGGCGCATGCTGTCGAACAGGTCCATCGCAATTAGGTCTCCTCTTGGAATGAGTGATATCCACTTTCTAGTTCTTATCGGAATGCGACGAGGACGGCAACCTGTAAGCGTTCAACCACACAGGGTTCGCCATCATGAATCACAGCATGCTTGCCGCCATTGCGGAGTCCGCCCAGGCCCCTCTGGCTGTGCGTCGTCTGGCTCGTCCAGTACCTGCCGCTGGGCAGGTGCTGGTCAGGGTTCACACCGCCGGAGTCAATCCTCTGGATACCAAAATTGCCTCCGGCGCGGCGGCCCATGCCCGCCAGACCCTGCCTGCCGTGCTCGGACTGGACCTGGCTGGGACTGTCATTGAGCTGGGGGCGGGGGTTGCAGGCTTCGCTCCCGGGATGGAAGTTTTCGGTATGGCCGGAGGAGTCGGTGGCAACCAGGGCGGCATGGCCGAGTACATCGCCGTCGATGCCCGCCTGATCGCGCCGAAGCCGCGACAGCTGAGCATGCGCGAGGCTGCCGCATTGCCCCTGGTATTCATCACGGCATGGGAGGGGTTGGTGGATCGCGCCAATGTCCATGCCGGCCAACGTGTTCTGGTGCATGGTGGAGCGGGGGGCGTCGGCCAGGCAGCCATACAGCTGGCCCAGGCCCGTGGTGCCGAGGTCTTTGCCACCGGCTCGGCGGGCAGTCTCGACTTCATCCGTGCGCTGGGAGCCACGGCCATCGATTACCGAGCCGAGGCCGTGGAAGACTATGTCGAGCGGCATACGGCCGGCGAAGGCTTCGATATTGTCTACGACACGGTCGGTGGCGACACGCTGGATGCCGCGTTCCGTTCGGTGCGGCCCTATACCGGGCACGTGCTCAGTTGCCTGGGCTGGGGTCAGCACAGCCTCGCGCCGCTGTCGTTCAGGGGGGCCAGCTACTCGGGAGTGTTCACCCTGATGCCGTTGCTCGACGGGCGCGGGCGTGAGCACCATGGCGCCATCCTGCGCGAGGCCGCCGCATTGGCCGACGCCGGGCAACTGGCAATCCGGGTCGATAGCCATCGTTTTGGGCTGCACAAGGTGAACGAGGCCTTCCGCCAGGTCGCCGAGGGCTCCGGGGTGGGCAAGACGGTGATCGATCTGGTGGGCGAATCCGCTCCGGCAGAGCGGTGAAGCCGTCGCTGCCTGGGCCGTGCTGGTTACCGCCTGATTCAGGCTCGGGTTATGCGTCGACCTGCTGCGCGGTGGCGCGGGAAGCGCGCCTAAGCATCTGCGGCGGCTGGCCGAAGGCTCTGAGGAAGGCCTTGCGCATCCTTTCGCGATCCGCGAAGCCGGTTTCCACGGCGATACGATCCATCGACAGGCGGCCCCTCTCGATCAGCAGGCGGGCCGCCTCGAGGCGCAGGCTCTCGACCGCCTTGGCCGGTGATTGGCCGGTCTCGGCCCTGAAGGCCCGGCTGAACTGGCGGGGACTGAGGTTGGCGGCCTCGGCGAGTTCGTCCACCGCCAGGCGGTTCTGCAGGTTCTGCTTGGCGTAATCCAGGGCCTTCTGAATTCGGTCGGACTTCGGCCTCAGCTTCGCCAGCGCGGAGAACTGCGACTGTCCGCCAGCACGCCGGTGGTAGACCACCAGGCTTTTGGCCACGCTGCGAGCGATCTCAGGGCCGAGATCCTGCTCGATCATGGCCAGCGTCAGATCGATCACCGCGCTCATGCCGGCCGAGGTCCACAGGTTGCCGTCGACGATGAAGATGCGGTCCTCCTCCAGGCGTACCTTCGGATAGCGTCTTTTCAGGTCACGAGCGAAGAACCAGTGCGTGGTGGCCCGGCGACCATCGAGGACGCCGGCTTCGGCCAGGGCGAAGGCGCCGGTGCAGGGTGCCGCGACCCGCCGCGACTTGCTCACGGACTGGCGCACGAAGTCCAGCAACCCCGGCGAGGACGGCTGGATATAGGTGGCGGCGCCGACCACCAGCGTATCCAGCGCCCTCTTGCCGAAGGCTTCGGTTACAACCGCAAAACCGGCCGACGAAAGCACCGGACCGCCCTGCTCGGATAGCAGGTGCATGCCATAGAAGGCCTCGCCGATGGCGATGTTGGCCATTTCGAAGGCCGAAACGGCGGCCAGGCTCATGACCTGGAAGTTGGGAAATACCACGAAGCCTACGTGATGCACCTGTTTGCTCACTTGCGCGGGTCATGTCTTTAAAAGACGTATATATGACATTTGAGTCATCCACAAGGCCGGATACGCTCCTGTGAAAGTTCCTCTTCCAATCCCTTCGCAACTCATCAGGAGAAACGCTTATGACCACCCAGGCTTCCCAGGGCACCGCGCTGATCACTGGCGCATCGTCCGGCATCGGCGCGCTCTACGCCAAGCGGCTGGCTGCCCGCGGCCATGACCTGATTCTGGTCGCGCGCTCCCACCAGCGTCTGGATCGGTTGGCGCAGTGTCTGCACAAGAAGACGGGCCGGCGCGTCGAAGTACTGGTCGCCGATCTGGGCGACAGGCAAGGGCTTGCCCTGGTGGAGCGACAGTTGCGCGAGCGCGGCGATGTCTCCCTGCTGGTCAACAACGCGGGAGTCGGCGCGACCTCGGCACTGCTCGACTCGGACGTGGATGCGATGACCCGGATGATCGAGCTCAACGTGACTGCCCTGACCCGCCTGGCCCATGCCGCTGCGCCGGGGTTCGTGGAGCAGGGGCGGGGTGCCATTATCAACATCGCCTCGATCGTGGGGATCGCCCCCGAGATACTCAACGGGGTGTATGGCGCAACCAAGGCATTCGTGCTGGCCTTCAGCCAATCCCTGCATCATGAGCTGGCGGACAAGGGCGTGCGTATCCAGGCCGTCGTCCCTGGGGCGGTCGCCACCGAGTTCTGGACGGCAGCCGGAACGCCGGTGGATGCCCTGCCGCGGGAGATCGTCATGCAGGCGGACGACCTGGTGGACGCAGCGCTGGCCGGCTTCGATCAGGGCGAGTTGTTCACTATTCCCTCTTTGCCCGAGCTGGCGGACTGGCAGGCCTATGAAGCGGCGCGGCAGAAGCTCATTCCCAATCTCTCCCGCCAGTCGGTGGCGCAGCGCTATCGTCAGGCCTGAGCGATGATCGACCGTGCGGGCGGCAGCGTGTCAGCCGCCTGCCATGGCACAACGACGCAGGAATCACCGAATGAGGTGCAGACATGTCCACGCCTAGCGAGATCCGCCCACCGCTGCCGCCCTTCACCCATGAGACGGCGCTGCAGAAAGTCCGCCTGGCCGAAGATGGCTGGAACAGCCGCGATCCCGCGGCAGTCGCTCTGGCCCACAGCCAGCACACAGGCTGGCGTAACCGTGTCGAGTTCATCGGGGGGCGCGAGCAGGCCCGTGCTTTCCTCGTGCGCAAATGGGCGAGGGAGCTCGACTACCGCCTGATCAAGGAGCGCTGGGCCTTCACCCACAACCGCATCGCCGTGCGCTACGCCTACGAGTGGCGAGATGACTCGGGGAACCGGTTCCCTTCCTACGGCAACGAGAACTGGGAGTTTGCCGAGGATGGTCTGATGGTCAATCGCTATGCTTGCCTCAACGACCTGCCGATCAGCGAGGCGGAGCGCAAGTTCCGCTGGCCTCTGGGCTGCCGTCCGGATGACCACTCCGGGCTTGCGGCGCTTGGACTCTAACCCACTCAGGCCCGACTCTCGGGGGCGACCCAGTCAGGTGATCCGCCATGCATGAAGCGATCTCTTTATCTTCGACAGCCGTGCGCCATCGTTACCTCGAGGTCGATGGTGTGCGCCTCTTCTACCGTGAGGCGGGTCGGTCTGGGCTGCCGCCGCTGCTCCTGCTCCATGGTTTCCCCAGCTCTTCGCATCAGTTCCGCCATCTGTTGCCGCTGCTGGCCGAGCACTTCCATGTCTATGCCCCCGACTTTCCGGGCTTCGGCTTTACCCAGGTCCCCTTCGAGCGAGGCTACGTCTACAGTTTCGCGCGGATTGCCGAGACCCTGGCGGCCTTCACCAGCGAGTTGGGACTGCAGCGCTACGCTCTCTACCTGTTCGACTACGGGGCGCCCATAGGGCTGCACCTGGCATTGCTGCAGCCGCAGCGGATAACCGGGCTGATCTCGCAGAATGGTAACGCCTATGAAGAGGGGCTCAGCGAGGCCTGGGCGCCGGTACGGGCATACTGGTCCGATCCGTCTGTCGCCAATCGCAAGGCAATCCGCGACGCGCTACTGAGCGCCGAGGCCACCGGCTGGCAGTACCTCACCGGCGTCTCCGACCCGGAGTTGATCGCCCCGGAAGCCATCATGCTCGACTACACCCTTCTCGAATGGCCTGGCGTTAAAGACATTCAGCTCGATCTCATCCTGGACTACGCCAACAATATAAAGCAGTACCCGGCGTTCCAGGCCTGGCTGCGCAGGAGCGACTTCCCGGTCTTGGTCATATGGGGGCGCAACGACCCGTTCTTCCTGCCGGCCGGTGCCGAGGCGTTCGCCCGCGACGTGCCGCACGCGGTGATCGAACTGCTGGAGACCGGACACTTCGCCTTGGAGACCCACTGCGATTACATCGCCGCTCGCATCAGGGCGGTGCTCGGGCAACAGCTCCTCGAGGGAGGGCAATGACATGAGCAACCGGGATTCTGAACTGCTTGATCGGGTGCTGGACGCCCATGGCGGTGTCGAACGCTGGCGCCAGTTCGACCTCGTGGAGGCCAGTATCACCAGCAGTGGCGCGTTATGGGACATGAAGGGGTTGAGGCAGGACAGCCAGTCGCGTCGGATGTCGGTCTGGCTGCACGAGCAGCGCGCCGCGGTAATGCCTTTCGGTGCGCCCAATCAGCGTACGGCCTACACTCCCGGGCGCATCGCCATCGAGACGACCGAGGGCCAGGTGGTGGCAGAGCGCCTCGATCCGAGACGCTCGTTTCTGGGGCACGGCGAAACGACTCCCTGGGATCCGCTCCATCGTGCCTACTTCAATGGCTATGCGCTCTGGTCCTACCTCACCATGCCCTTCCTGTTCTGCATGCCGGGGGTACTGGCCGAGGAAATCGAGCCCTGGCAGGAAGGGGCCGAGCGCTGGCGCCGCTTGAGGGTTCGCTTTCCCGAGGATGTCGCGACTCATTGCCAGGTGCAGGACTTCTACTTTGGCGACGACTTCCTCCTGCGTCGGCATGACTATACCGTCGAGGTCAGTGGCGGCATTCCGGCTGCCCAGTATGTGCATGACTACATCTCGGCCAGTGGGATCCTCATGCCAAGCAAGCGCAGAGCATATCGACGAGACTCAAACGGCAGGGCTATCACGACGGACCTGTTGGTATCGATAGACCTGAGCAACGTCAGCTACTCGTCTTAAGGTAATTCTGCGGTCTAACCGGGGGCGTCAGTGAATGATGTAATGTTGGCAGATGGCCGCTACCGAAATGTTCTCCGGTCGCTGGGCTAACGAAGTGCGAACAGGCAGGACGCTGACCCCATGCACTTCGTTAGCTCAAGCATATGACGGGGATGTCTACCGGAGCCGGGTAGTTCATTCGCTCGGCCAGGCTGTTCGCGGCATTGAGGTGGGGCTCGTTGCTGATCAGCATGGCCTGACATGTCGGGAGCTCGCCGCTTTCGACATCGAGGCGCTTGAGCCAATGACCAGCCGACCAGCCCACCAAACGTACTGGATGGCCCTTGCCAGCGGGCTCATACCATCTCGGGAGAGACTTGGCTGATTGCTCATTGCTCGTCTCCCTGAACCAGATCGATACGCAGGGCTTCAGAGGCGTCGTGAATGGCCCAGGAGGTCATACCTCCTGCATCTGTCGTGTCGATGGCAATCCACCCGCCGCTCGACCACGCAACAGGTTTGCCGGTCTGTTGATGGATCAGTTGGAAGCGTCCGGAGAAGGGGGGCGCGGAGTTGCTTAGGGGAACAGGAGGCATGAAGGCTGCCACCACCGAGGCATCGTCAGAATCCCAGCGTGCTTCTCCAGCAGACGGCGGACGTTGAAGATGGTGGCTTCATCGGGAATGTGCTCCAGGCTCAGGCCGGCGAACTGCCGCAGGATGGTGGTTTCATACAGCGCTTCCTCCATTCGACCTGGGTAAACAAGCCCTTCCACGGTACCACTTGATCCACCTCGATCAGGAACAATTCCCTGCGGATCTGCCTGCGTTTGCCGGCGTACTCGGTTTCGGTGAAGGTCACCTGCTGCATCGGGAAACTCGGGCAACCGGGCCGGCGCATTTCACCAGATTCGGGAAGTCTTCTTCAGAGGTTCCCTAAGAATTTGCTGAATTTAGTTCGTGCCTTTATCTATCTATTTGAATTTAAATAAAAATATTTCCATTCCATCATCGGCGCGACGCTGAACTTTCTGCTGATAAGGTTCTGATTCGAAATGTCTTTCTGCAATTGTGCGGTCATCGTCGTGCTTGGGTTTGCCACATGGAGTCGCCATGGGCATGCGAGGTACGAGAGCGGGGCATTATACGGCTGTGCCGAGGGGCGAACGCCTGCAATCACCAGGCGCCCGGTGGCCGCTGGGTAGTCGGCTCAGGGATTCGCGGAGCTGTTGCCGGGCCGGGCGGTCATCGCCGGTTCATCGGCGGATTTCCGCCATCCCTCGCCCGGGTAGTGGCGTGCGCTCTCCACTCCAGCGTCGGCAGCGCCCGGCAAATCGCCGCAACGGCGGCGCTCCGGCCTTCGGGTACAGGTCTTGCACAAGCTTGAGCAATACGAAACCAGGACACCAGACCATGCAGAAAGCCTGTCACCATGAACTGCGCAACGCCTTCCGGGCGTTGCTCGCCAGCCGCGCCTGTTATCACACCGCCTCGGTGTTCGACCCCCTGTCGGCGCGCATCGCCGCCGATCTCGGCTTCGAGGTCGGCATCCTCGGTGGCTCGGTCGCCTCGCTGCAGGTGCTCGCCGCTCCGGACGTCGCCCTGATCACCCTCAGCGAATTCGCCGAGCAGGCCACCCGCATCGGCCGGGTGGCACGCCTGCCGGTGATCGCCGACGCCGACCACGGCTACGGCAACGCGCTCAACGCGATGCGCACGGTGATCGAGCTGGAGCGCGCCGGCGTCGCCGCATTGACCCTCGAAGACACCTTGTTGCCGGCCCAGTTCGGCCGCAAATCCTACGACCTGATCAGCGTCGAGGAGGACGTCGGCAAGCTGCGTGCCGCCCAGGAGGTGCGCGACGACAGCGCCCTGGCGATCATCGGTCGCACCCATGCCGGCGTGCAGCCGCTGACCGAGGTGGCCCTGCGCACCCGCGCCTATCAGGATGCCGGCGCCGACGCCATCTGCCTGGTCGGGGTGAGGGACTTCGCCCACCTCGAGGCTATCGCCGAGGGTCTGCGCGTGCCGCTGATGCTGGTCACCTACGGCAACCCGGATTTGCGCGACGACGGCCGTCTGGCCGAGTTGGGCGTGCGCATCGTGGTGGACGGTCACGCCGCCTACTTCGCGGCGATCAAGGCCACCTACGACAGCCTGCGCGAGCAACGTGGCATCGCCGTCGACAACGGCCTCAGCGCCTCGCAACTGGTGAGCAAGTACACCAGCCCCGACGATTACATCGCCTGGGCACGGGAGTACATGAACGTCAAGGAATAGGGCCGGTCAGGGGCGATGGTTGGCACTCTCCCATCGGGGCCGCCAGGAATCGCCTGCTCGTCCGTTCGGTGAGTTCTTCTTGGAAGCCTTCGGCGCCCTGACGCCAGTAGGCGGCCACGCGCATGGCCTGCCTGGGTGGCCCTTGGCGTTCGCCAGGATGCGGCGGATGCCTTTCATCAGCGCCGCCTCGCCGGCGGCCCAGGCAAAACTCGCCGGCCGGCAACTGCAGCGCCGCGACGGCGGTCAGCAGCGCGTCGCCATCCTCGAACCAGTGCAGTTGCAGCTGCGCGGCGCAGGCCAGCTCGCAGCTGTCAGTCGCGATAGAACACCTGGATCAGGTGATAGCCGAACTGGGTCTTCACCGGGCCATGCACCTCGCGCAGCGGCTTCTTGAAGATCACCTGGTCCACCGCCCGCACCATCTGCCCGGGACGCACTTCGCCGAGGTCGCCGCCTTTCTTGCCGGATGGGCAGGTGGAGTACTTGCGCGCCAGCACGTCGAAGGCTTCGCCGGCGGCGATGCGTTTCTTCAGCGCCGCCGCTTCCGCTTCGGTCTTGACCAGGATGTGGCGGGCCATTGCCTTTGCCATATGACGGGCTCCTCAAATTTGCCGGGCTGCTATTGTGCCAGCATCCATAGCGCCAGCAGAATGGCGCCAGATTTTGGGTCATGCATTGCCCGCGACGCCGGCGAATGATGGCCTATGGTATTTCAATCGCGCCTCACGGAAACGTCGCCATGGATCTCCACGCAATGCTGAAAATCCTGTCCAGCCAGGACGGTTCCGACCTCTACCTGTCCACCGGGGCGCCGCCCTGCGCCAAGTTCAACGGCGTGCTCAAGGCGCTCAGCCAGGAGCCGATGAAGTCCGGCGATGTGGCAGCTATCGCCGAGTCGATCATGGACAGTGCCCAGCGCGAGGAATTCGAGCGCGAGCTGGAGATGAACCTGGCGATCTCCCTGGCCGGCGTCGGGCGTTTTCGCATCAACATCTTCAAGCAGCGCAACGAAGTCTCGATAGTGGCGCGCAATATCAAGCTGGACATTCCGCGCTTCGAGGACCTCAAGCTGCCCGAGGTGCTGCTCAGCACGGTGATGGAGAAGCGCGGGCTGGTGCTGTTCGTCGGCGGCACCGGCTCGGGCAAGTCGACCTCGCTGGCGGCGCTGATCGACTACCGCAACCGCAACAGCGGCGGCCATATCATCACCATCGAGGACCCGGTGGAGTACGTGCACCGGCACAAGAAATCGATCATCAACCAGCGCGAAGTCGGCGTGGACACCCGCAGTTTCCACGCCGCGCTGAAGAACACCCTGCGCCAGGCACCGGACGTGATCCTGATCGGCGAGATCCGCGACCGCGAGACCATGGAACATGCCCTGGCCTTCGCCGATACCGGTCACCTGGCCATCTCCACGCTGCATGCGAACAACGCCAACCAGGCGCTGGACCGCATCATCAACTTCTTCCCCGAGGATCGCCGCCCGCAGCTGCTCAACGACCTGGGCAACAACCTCAAGGCCTTCGTCTCCCAGCGCCTGGTCAAGACCGTCGACGGCAAGCGCCGTGCGGCGGTGGAGGTGATGCTGGGCACGCCGACGGTGCGCGACCTGATCAAGCGCAACGAGTTCTCCGAGCTCAAGGAGATCATGGAGAAGTCGAAGAATCTCGGCATGCAGACCTTCGATCAGGCGCTGATCGATCTGGTCCACCAGGGCGCCATCGACGAGGACGAGGCGGTGAAGAACGCCGACTCGGCGAACAACGTGCGCCTGAAGCTCAAGCTCTACCGCGACAACCCGGCCAATGTCGCACCCCCGGCCGTGGCTGCGGCAGCCCGGCCGGCTGCGGCGCCGGTCAGCGCGCCCAAGGTGGCCGATGCCGGCGACTGGGGCCTGGAGCTCAAGCTGGAAGACATCGAGGAGGACCTGCCGCCGGAGGATCCGGGGCGGCAGGGGATCTGACTCAACGCGGCTCGGGCCGATAGGCCTCGATCAGGCGCTGGCTGATGCCCTCGTCGTGCAGGCTCTGCACGGCGGCGCGCAGGTTTTCCACCAGCTGCGTGTCGCAGTCCCTGGAACAGGCCAGGTAGAGGTCGGTGCTGGCCAGCGCCGGGCTCATCTGCAGCTCGCGCTTGGAGTGCTGTGGCCAGATATACAGCGCCTCCGGCACGCCGGTGAACCAGGCGTCGATACGCCCGCGCTCGAGCAGGTGAACGGGGTTTTCGCCCAGGTTGTGGGTGACGATCTGCCGGTCGGCGAAGCCCTGCGTTCTGAGGATTTCCACCTGCGCCGTGCCCAGGCCGACACCGATGCGCCGGTAGCGCTGGCGTGCCTCGGCGAAGCTCTGCACCGGCTCGTCGAGGCTGAAGAAGGCGCGTTCCAGCGGCATGATCGGCGCGATCCAGGTGTACAGCGCTTCGCGCTGCGGGGTGCGCGACAGGGGAATGATCAGCTGGTTGCGGCCGCCGGCGACCGTGCGCTGGGCGCGAGCCCAGGGCTCGACCTTGAGCTCGGCGAGGTAGCCTGCGCGAGCCAGGGCGGCCAGGGTGATATCGCCGACCATGCCGTAGCCGGCCTCGAATGCGACCAGGGTCAGCGGTGGCGCTTCCGGCATGTACAGCTCGACGACTTCCTCGGCCTGACCGGTGGCGGCCAGGGCGAGCAGGGCGCAGCAGCAGAGTTGACGTAGCGACAAGGCGGGGTTCCCGGTAGGAGGGTCTTACTCGAGTATACGCAGCACGGTCATGGGCAACCTGTGACGCCGCGCGGCTCTTGCTCATGCGGCGGCAGGCGGCCAGGATCGACCCCGTGCGCCGGCTCAGCAGCGGTCATGGCGAACGCTGCGATTGCGTCCCTGGGCCTTGGCCGCGTACAGCGCCGTGTCGGCCTCTTCGAGGAGTTGTTCGAGGTAGCGCTCGGGGTCTTGCCCCTGCGGTACGAGGTTGGCGATACCGATGCTCACGGTAAGGCGCTGGTCGGCGATCTGCAGCAGGGAAACCTGCTCGTGCACGCGCCGGGCGATGACCGCGGCCTCGTCTCCATCGGCGAACGGCAGCCACAGCGCGAACTCCTCGCCGCCGTAGCGCACGACGCTGTCCTGGCTGCGCACGCTCTTGAGCAGTTGCTGGGCCAGCTCGATGAGCACCCGATCGCCCTCGGCATGGCCGAAGCGGTCGTTGATCTGCTTGAAGTAGTCGATATCGATCAGCAGCAGGCTGGCGTGCGCCTGCGCGCTGACCGTTGCCGTCCACTGTTCTACGTGCAGCGACAGCGCCCGGCGGTTGCCCAGCGCAGTCAGTGGGTCGGTGTGGCTCAGCTGCGCAAATTGTTCCGCCTCGCTCTTGATCTCCACGGCGTATTCGGCGAGCTGGGCGTAGGCGCTCTGCAGGGCGAGGTTGGCCTTGGCCAGCTGCGCCGCGTTTTCCTGCGCTTGCTCGCGGGCCTTGAGCAGTTCGGCCTCGAAGCGCTGACGATCCTTGGCGACGAAGAACAGCCAGATCACCTCGCGTTCGCCATCCACCTCGCTCATCCGGGCATTGGCCATCACCGGGATGTGCTGTTGATCCGTCGCCAGTAGCTGCAGGTGCAGTTCGTTGAATTCGCCGTTTCTGAGCAGCAGTGGCCAGGCATGGGTGTGCAGGAAGATGCGGCTCGCCGGCGGGAAGTAATGATCCATGCTGTCGACCAGCAGGACGCCGGCCAGGCGCTTGAAGTCGTGGTTGGAGTGCTTGATCTGGCCGTTGCAGTCGGTCACCAGCACTGGACAGGGCAGGCGTTCAAGGTAGAACAAGGTGATGGCTTCCTTGCAGGTAGCGGAGCATGGCGACGGCGACCAGCTCCGGGTGGCTCATGTGGGCGCAGTGGCCGCTGACGTCGAGGATCTCGAGGGTACTCGCTTTGAGGTGAGTGTGCAGGTAGTCGGCTACCGCTGGCGGTACCAGCGCATCGCGACGGTGATGCAGGATCAGGCTGGGCACCGGGCAGTGCGGCAGCGCGGCGCGTATGTCGGAGCTGAAGGTGGCCTCGGCGAACAGGCGCGCCATCAGCGGGTCGGTCGAGCAAAAGCTGTCGGACAGCTGCGCGGTCACCGGCTGGCCCGCCTCCGCGCCGGACACCAGAGGCGCGAAGTGCTGCGTCCAGCCCAGATAGTTGTGCGCCATCAGCTCCAGCAGACTGTCCAGGTCGCTGCGCCGAAAGCCGCCTTCGTAGGCCGGCGGGTCGCTGAGGAAACAGGGCGAGGGACCGAGCAGCACGAGTCGGGAGAACAACGATGGTCGTTCGATGGCGGCGAGTATGCCGATGCTACAGCTGACCGAGTGGCCGACGAAGGTGATGTCACCGCTCAGTTGCAGGGCGTCGCAAACCTCCAGTAGGTCCTGGACGTAGCCCTCGAGCAGTCGATAGCGGCCGGCATCGAATGCGCTGGCGTCGGAGCGGCCGCTACCCACGTAGTCGAACAATACCTGCCGGTAGTGCGGTGCAAATGCAGGTGTGAGCTTGCTCCACATCTCCTGGCTGCAGCCGAAGCCGTGGCCGTAGACCAGCACCGGGGCGTCGGCATGCGCCGGCAGCAGCTGCTGAACATGGTTGCGCTGGATGATACTCACGCGGTCACCTCGACAAGCGAAAGCACCTCGCTGAGCGAGGTTGCGAACTCGCGAGGGCGTAAAAATGACGCCAGTATAGGTACTTTCGATTGGCAGAAGGCGATTTGCTATCAGTCTTCCGCGGCGCGGAGACTGCAAGGGTGTGAGCCCGATGGCGGCATCGTTCGGCTCGTCGCCTGGCGCGGATAGGGCGGGTTGCGGCTATTGCCGCAGCTGCGGCAGGTCGCGGAACAGCTCCAGCGCCTGCGGGTTGGCCAGGGCATCGGTGTTCTTCACCGGCCGGCCATGCACCACGTTGCGCACCGCCAGCTCGACCAGCTTGCCGCTGATGGTGCGCGGGATATCGGCCACCGCGACGATCTTCGCCGGCACGTGGCGCGTGGTGGTGTTGGCCTGGATCACCTGGCGGATCTCGCTTTCCAGCGCCTCGTCCAGCACCACGCCCTCGCGCAGGCGGACGAACAGCACCACGCGCACATCGCCAGCCCAGTCCTGGCCGATGGCGATGGATTCCAGCACCTGCGGCACCTTTTCCACCTGGCGGTAGATCTCCGCGGTGCCGATGCGCACGCCGCCCGGATTCAGCACCGCATCGGAGCGGCCGTGGATCACCAGGCCGCCGTGCGCGGTTTCCTCGGCGTAGTCGCCATGGGCCCAGACGCCGGGGAAGGTGGCGAAATAGGCAGCGCGGAATTTCTCGCCGCCTTCGTCGTTCCAGAAACCCAGCGGCATCGACGGAAAGTGCCGGGCGCAGACCAGTTCGCCTTTCTCGCCGGTCACCGGCTGGCCACTGTCGTTCCACACCTGCACGTCCATGCCCAGGCCCTTGCACTGCAGCTCGCCGCGCCACACCGGCAGCACCGGGTTGCCTAGGGCGAAGCAGGAGACGATGTCGGTGCCGCCGGAAATGGACGACAGGCACAGGTCGGTTTTGAAATCGCGATAGACGAAGTCGAAGCTCTCGTGGGCCAGCGGCGAGCCGGTGGAGAGAAGCGCCTTCAGGCGTTGCAACTTGTGCGTTTCGCGTGGCTTGGCGCCGGCCTTCTCCAGCGCGGCGAGGTACTTGGCACTGGTGCCGAAGATGCTGATGCCCTCGGCATCGATCAGCTCGATCAGGCGTTCGGGCCCCGGATGGAAGGGCGAGCCGTCGAACAGCACCAGGGTGGCGCCCAGGGCCAGGCCGGAGACCAGCCAGTTCCACATCATCCAGCCGCAGGTGGTGTAGTAGAACAGGCAATCGTTGGCCGTCAGGTCGGTGTGCAGGCCGAGTTCCTTGACGTGCTGCAGCAGGGTGCCGCCCACGCCGTGGACGATGCACTTGGGCACGCCGGTGGTGCCGCTGGAGTAGAGGATGTACAGCGGCTGGTCGAAGGGCACGGCGGTGAATTCGGGTTCGCCGCCGGGGCGGTAGAAGTCCTGCCACAGCGCCACTCGGGCCTGGGTGCTGAAGTCGGCGGGCTTCGCCTCGGGCTGGGAGTAGGGCACGACGACGAGTTGCTCCAGGCTCGGCAGGCGTTCGAGGATCTCACCCAGCTTGGCGGTCAGATCCAGATTCTTGCCGGCGTAGCGGTAGCCGGCAGCGGCGATCAGCACCTTGGGCTCGATCTGGCCGAAGCGGTCGATCACCCCCTGGGTGCCGAAGTCCGGCGAACAGGACGACCAGGTGGCGCCGAGGCCGGTGGCGGCGAGCATGCCCACCACGGTCTGCCAGGTGTTGGGCATAAAGGCCGCGACCCGGTCGCCGACGCCCACGCCGGCCTCGCGCAG